>JBOHFY010000121.1:0-9184 GCA_050699895.1 Pseudonocardiaceae bacterium | reverse complement strand
GTGCAGATCTGCACGGTCACACCTCACTTTCAACGATCATCAGTGGGGCACGCCGATGACCGATCGAAGCGCAGTTGCGGTGCTAGGTGCCCGCGTGCTCCTGGGATCGGCCAACTCGACAGTAAAGCTGTCCACCGTGGTCTCCACCTAACACTCAGCTGATCGTGAAACGGCCAGGCCGAAGGGCCACCGGCGGACAGCGCTGTCCGGGTTGTCCTCGTACTGCGGCGGGTGCGATCCACGGCGTGACGTACATCTACCGGGAGAGCCGCTGCCGGATCAGCGCCCGCATGTCCTCGAAGGACCCGGCGTCGGGATTGTGACCGGTGCGGGTGATCCGCTCGGCCTTCGCCAGCAACCGGTAGTACGAACCGGGGTCGCACAGCTCGGCGTAGGCGAGGTGCCGCCACTTCGCCAGCAGGTCATGCAGGGAGACGAGGTCCTTGGCCTGCTTCACGCGCTCCAGCACGATCTCCCACTCGCGGTCAAATTCGGCGACCAACGTCGAGGACAAGCATGCGCGGATCGCCACCGGGTCGGCCGCCGGCGGTTCCGGCTTGGCACCCGACAAGGGCGCGGCGGGAGAAGCCATGCGCGCACCCTATCCACCCGATCCGACACTCACTGGCCACGACCGGGGCGGGCGGGCGGCGGCGGTGCACGGGGAGTACCGGCCGCGCCGATACTTATTTACAGACCGTGTGACAGTACGGGCATCGGGGTAACTAGGTACCGTGACGTGGGGCTCGTGTCGTCGATTCGCGGGAGGTGGGGTGTGATGCTCAAGACACCGTTGGACTGGGCGTCGGTGCCGGTCGTACCGCCGACGGCGCTGCGCAGCCGGGTAGAGGCCGAGGCGTACGTCGCCTCGGTCTGTTTCAAGCACGGGCCGCCCACGCTGCTTGGTGCCGAGCTCGAGTGGGTGGTGCAGCACTCCGGGAAACCCCATCGCCCGTTGCGGGCCCGCCACCTCGCCGACGCGCTCGGCGCGCACGTCCCGCGTTCCCTCGTTCCCGACAGCCCCCAGACCCCTCTTCCCCACGGCTCCACCGTCACGGTCGAACCCGGTGGTCAGCTCGAGATCTCCAGCCCGCCCCGCGCCTCGCTGACCGAGCTCATCGCCACCGTGGAAGGCGACACCGCCACGTTGACCGATCTGCTCGATCCCGCCGGCCTGGTTCTCACCGGTTCGGGTTCCGACCCGTATCGCCCCGCCCGCCGGCTGGTCGACATCCCCCGTTACGCCGCGATGGAGACCGCCTTCGACCGGATCGGTCCGATGGGCCGGGCCATGATGTGCTCCACCGCCGCGGTGCAGGTGTGCCTGGACGCCGGCACCCCCGCTGAGGTGGCGCTGCGCTGGGCGGCGTTACATGATCTGGGGCCGGTGCTGCTGGCCGCGTTCGCCAACTCGCCCTGGATGGGCGGCCTGCCCACGGGCTGGGCGTCCTCGCGGATGCGGGCCTGGTTCGCGATGGATCCAGGCCGCACTAAGCCCAGCCCGGTGCCCTGGGACCTGGCTGCGGGCTGGCACCCAGCGGCGGACTGGGCCCGCCGGGCGCTGGACACCCCGCTGCTGTGCCAGCGCCGCCTTGTGGGTCGGTGGGACGTGCCACCCGGGGTCACCTTCGCTGACTGGCTGTCCGGGGCGCTGCCCGGTCGCCCCAGTACCACCGATCTGGACTACCACCTGACCACCTTGTTCCCGCCGGTCCGGCCGCAGGGCTACCTCGAGGTCCGCTACCTGGACACCCAGCCAACGGGGCAGTGGCTGGTACCGGTGGCGGTCCTGGCCGCCCTGCTTGCCGATCCCGCAGTCACCGCCGCCGCCCGGGAGGCCTGCGCGCCCACCGCCGGGCGGTGGTTGCGGGCGGCCCGCCATGGCCTGCGTGACGACACGCTCGCCGCGGCCGCGATCGAGGTGTTCGAGCTGGCCTGCCACGCCCTGCCCGCGCTGGACGCCCCAGTCGAGGTGCGGCTGCTCGTGGAGGAGATTACCGAGCACCGGGTCCGGCGCGGCCGCTGCCCCGCGGACGATCTCGCCAGCGCGATGGCTAGCGGCGCCCGCCATGACGGAACTGGACGGGTCGGACTCAACGGAGGACAGCCGCTGTGGGCATGCTGATCACGGAGCTGAGCATCACCGCCCTGCGTGACCATCTCGCCGCCGAGCTCGCCCGCGCCCGGGCCCGCAGTGTGGCGCTGACCGATGCGGTCGACGACGGCGAGCTGGTGCGCCAACACTCTCGCCTCATGTCCCCGCTGGTCTGGGACTTCGCTCACATCGGCAACCAGGAGGAGCTCTGGCTGGTCCGCGACGTAGGCGGGCGCGAGGCTGTCCGGACCGACATTGATGCTCTCTACGACGCGTTCAAGCATCTGCGGCGCAACCGGTCCGCGCTGCCACTGCTCGACCCCACCGAGACCCGACGGTATCTGGGCGAGGTCCGGGGCAAGGTCCTCGACGTCCTGGACCGCGCCCCGCTGGCGGGTCGTAAGCTCCTCGAGCGCGGGTTCGCCTTCGGGATGATCGTTCAGCACGAGCATCAGCACGATGAGACGATGCTGGTTACCCACCAGCTTCGGGTCGGCCCGGCCGCGCTGCACGCCCCCGCCCCCCAGCCGGAGCGCTCCCCGGATCTGCCCGCCGAGGTGCTGGTGCCAGCGGGCGAGTTCACCATGGGCACCTCGACCGAGCCGTGGGCTCTGGACAACGAGCGCCCGGCGCATCGGGCCCGCACCGGCGCGTACTGGTTGGACACCACCCCGGTGACCAACCGTGCCTACCAGCGGTTTCTGGCCGACGGTGGCTACCGCGACCCGCAGTGGTGGAGCGAGCGGGGCTGGGCGCACCGCCGCGAAGCCGCTCTGGTCGCCCCGGGGTTCTGGCACCTCGACGGTGGGTCCTGGTGGCGCACCCGGTTCGGTGTTACCGAGCCGGTCGCGCCCGATGAGCCCGTCGTGCACGTCAGCTTCTTCGAGGCGCAGGCCTATGCGGCGTGGGCGGGCAAGCGCCTGCCCACCGAGGTGGAGTGGGAGAAGGCCGCCCGGTTCGACCCCGCCACCGGGCGCTCCCGCCGTTTCCCCTGGGGCGATGAGGATCCCACCCCGGCGCGCGCCAATCTGGGGCAGCGCCACCTGCAGCCCGCTCCCGCCGGCAGCTACCCGGCCGGCGCGTCCCCCCTGGGCGTGCACCAGTTGATCGGCGACGTGTGGGAGTGGACGTCCTCGGGGTTCTCCGGCTACCCGGGTTTCGTGCCGTTCCCGTACCGGGAGTACTCCCAGGTGTTCTTCGGCGGGGACTACCGGATGCTGCGCGGCGGCTCGTTCGGCACTGACCCGGTGGTCTGCCGGGCGACTTTCCGCAGCTGGGACCACCCGGTGCGCCGACAGATCTTCACCGGTTTCCGCTGCGCGCGGAATGCCGCCTGAACCACGTGTGCCGACACCTGGCCTACCTCGGGCCGCCGCGTGACCTCGCGACGCTGCTGCTGGACCCGCCACACTCGCTGCTGCGGCAGAGCTATGCGCCGGCCGACATGCGCGGCGGCGGCACGGTCAACGCCGATGGGTTCGGCGCGGGCTGGTACCCCCACGGCGCGACGACGCCGATCCGGTACCGGCGGGCGGCCCCGATCTGGACCGACGCGGCCTTCGCCACGCTGGCTCGCGAGGTGCGCAGCAGCGCGGTGCTCGCCGCGGTGCGCTCGGCCACGATCGGGATGCCGGTGGTGGACACCGCCTGCGCCCCGTTCGCCACTGGCCGCTGGCTGTTCAGCCACAACGGGGTGGTCACCGGGTGGCCGGACAGCGTGGCGGCGCTGGCCAGCCGCCTGCCGGTGACCGACCTGCTCACCCTCGACGCGCCCACCGATTCCGCGTTGCTGTGGGCGTTGGTCCGCCACCGGCTGGTGGCCGGTGCCTCGCTGGGCCGCGCGCTGAGCGCGGTCGCCGCGCAGGTGCAGGTCCGTGCCCCGGGCTCGTGGCTGAACCTGCTGGTCACCGACGGCACCGAGCTCGCCGCGACCGCTGCGGGCCATGCGTTGGCGGTGCGGGTCGGCGACGGGGCAGTGCTGGTTTGCTCCGAGCCCACCGACCAGCTCCCCGGCTGGGAACCGGTTCCTGACTGTCATCTGCTCACCGCGACGCCGTCCACCGTGGACGTCGCGCCGATTCCCGCGATCACTGCCGAGGAGCCATGACCGCACCTGTGCTGGAGATCCACCTGTCCGACTCTGATGCCGCCGACGCGCTGCACCACGACGCGCGGATCGGGCTGTCCGCCGATCCCAAGTGGTTGCAGCCCAAGTGGTTCTACGACGCCCGGGGCAGCGAGCTGTTCGAGCAGATCACCACGCTGCCCGAGTATTACCCCACGCGCACCGAGCGAGAGTTGCTGCGGCGCAGGGCGGAAGAGATCGCTGACCGGATCGTGGTTCAGGGGACGGTTGTCGACACCCTCGTCGAGCTCGGTTCGGGCTCCTCGGAGAAGACCCGGTTGCTGCTCGACGCGTTCACCGCGACCGGATCGCTGCGGCGCTTCGTGCCGCTGGACGTGTCGGAGTCGGCGTTGCGTGGTGCGATGGCGGCGGTGGCGCTGGAGTACCCGGGCCTCGCGGTGCACGGCGTGGTCGGCGACTTCACGCGGCATCTGGAGCTGCTGCCGGCCGGTGAGAGTGGGCGCCGCCTGGTGGCTTTCCTGGGCGGCACGATCGGCAATCTGCTGCCGGCGGAGCGGGCCGGCTTCATCACCGCGCTGCGCGGCGCGCTCGATCCCGGTGAGCTGCTGCTGCTCGGCGCCGGGCTGATCACCGATCCGGCGGTGATGGTGCCCGCCTACGACGACGCCGCCGGAGTGACCGCCGAGTTCAACCGCAATGTGCTGCACGTGCTCAACCGCGAGCTCGGCGCCGACTTCGAGGTCGATGCCTACGATCACGTCGCGGTGTGGGACGCCACGCACGAGTGGATCGAGATGCGCCTGCGGGCCCGGTACGCGATGACTGTGCGATTACCCGCAGTGGGCATGACTGTGCGTTACGCCAAGGGGGAGGTGATGCGCACCGAGGTCTCGGTCAAGTTTCGGCGTGCGGGACTCGGGGCCGAGCTGGCCGACGCTGGATTCGCCGACCAGGAGTGGTGGACCGATTCTGACGACCGGTTCGCGCTGGTGCTCGCCACAGCCGTCTGACGCCGAATCGGCACCTGAGGTGATCAGTAGTGGATGACCATGCCCAGCGTCTTGGAATGATTATCGATTTCGTTTAGTCTAGCCTCGCGTTTCCACCTATATGAGTGACGGAACGTCGGCGCTAGGAGTCAGAACGTGAGCAAAACTGGGATGATGCCTCCTACCTTATCCCCCTTTAGGGGGGTAGGGGCGGCGGTCACACTTGTCGGTTTGCTGGCTGGCTGTGCCACCGGGGCGCCGGCCGGCAGCGGTCCAGCGGGTCAATCACGTGAGTCGAGCGGTGCCGCGAAGATCGTTGTGGTGGCGGCGGAGAACGTCTGGGGCAGCATCGCCGCGCAGGTGGGTGGCGAGCACGTCACCGTGCGCAGCATCATCACCAATCCGGCCACCGACCCGCACAGCTACGAGCCGACCCCGGCCGACGGTCGAGCTCTGGCGAGGGCGCGATACGTAATCGAGAACGGGGTCGGCTACGACCCGTGGGTCGCCAAGCTGGTCCACGCGAACCCGGCGCTGGCGCGGTCGGTGATGACCGTGGGAGATCTGGTGGGGGTCCGGCAGGGCGGCAACCCGCATCGCTGGTATTCCCCGGATGACGTGCACCGGGTGATCGAGCGGATCACCGCCGACTACCAGCGGATCGACCCGGCCGACGCCGGCTATTTCGATCAGCGGAAGCGGGCCTACGAGACTCAGGGTTTAGCCCGCTACCACCAGCTGATCGCCGATATCACCAGCAAGTACAGCGGAACCCCGATCGGTGCCTCGGAATCGATCGTGACCCCGTTGGCCGAGGGCCTCGGGCTGAGAATGGCTACCCCGGAGTCGTTCCTGGACGCGGTCAGCGAAGGTACCGACCCGACCGCTGCCGACAAGGTCACCGTGGATCAGCAGATCAAGACCAGGCAGATCAAGATCTTCGTGGTCAACAGCCAGAACGCGACCCCTGACGTGGCGGCGCTGGTGACCGAGGCCAAGGCCGCAGGTATCCCGGTGGCGACGGTCACCGAGACGCTGGTCCCGGCCACCGCCAGCTTTCAAGACTGGCAGGCTGATCAGCTCCACGGCATCGAGCAAGCGCTAGCACAGGCGACCGCCCGATGAAGGCCCGCTGCGTGGTCACCCTGCGCGACGCGGCGGCCGAGCGAGGCGGCCGGCGGCTGTGGAGTGGGCTGGATCTGACGGTCGCGGCTGGTGAGTTCGTGGCGGTGTTGGGACCCAACGGAGTCGGCAAGTCCACCCTGGTCCAGGTCATTCTGGGGGCGCTCACGCTGGCCGAGGGGCAAGTGCGGGTACTGGGCGAGCCCGCCGGACGGGCCAACGAGCGGATCGGCTACCTGCCCCAACGCCGCAACTTCGACCCCTCCCTGCGGGTGCGGGGTCGCGACATCGTGCGACTGGGCCTGGATGGGCATCGCTGGGGGCTTCCGCTGCCGGCCTCGGCCTGGTGGCCGGGCGGCGCGGCGCGGCGCGCGGCTGCCACGCGGGTCGAGGAGGTCATCGACCTGGTCGGGGCCGGCGGCTACGCCGACCGTCCGGTCGGAGAACTTTCCGGGGGGGAACAGCAACGCCTGCTGATCGCCCAGGCGCTGGCCCCGGCACCCGAGCTGCTGCTGCTCGACGAGCCACTGGACAGTCTGGACCTGCCGAATCAGGCCGCTGTCGCCGCTCTCATTGCCCGGATCAGCCGTGCGCAACGGGTGGCGGTGATGATGGTCGCGCATGACGTCAACCCGATCCTGTCCCATCTCGACACCGTGGTCTACCTCGCTCCCGACGGCTCGAGGATCGGCCCACCCCACCAGGTGATCACCGGCGCCGCGCTGACCCAGCTGTTCGGCACCCCGATCGAGGTGCTCACCGCCTCGGACGGCCGGTTGGTCGTGATCGGCCAGCCCGAACGGCACGAGGTACCCGCCGGGTGGCGGCCATGAGCCTCGCCGGGGGTCCGAGCTGGAACCCCATCATCGATCTGCAGCAGATGTGGTCGTTCCCGTTCATGGTCAACGCCTTCCGCGCGGGCACGATCGTCGCGGTGCTGGCCGGGGTGATGGGCGCCTTCATGGTGTTGCGCCGGCAGAGCTTCGCCGGCCACACCCTGTCGCTGATCGGTTTCCCCGGCGCGGCCGGCGCGGTCCTGATCGGCGTCACCGCCAGCTACGGCTACTTCGCGTTCTGCCTGGCCGGCGCCCTGGTCATCGCGGCGTTGCCGCGCGCGGGGCCCAGCGGCTACGCGGAGGAGTCCGCGGTCACCGGCACCGTGCAGGCCTTCGCGCTCGCCTGTGGGTTTCTGTTCGTCGCTCTCTACCAGGGATTCCTCAACGGCATCACCGCGCTGCTGTTCGGCGACTTCCTCGGCATCACCACCGAGCAGGTCGCGCTCCTGAGCGTCGCCGCCGCGGTGTCACTCACCGCCCTGGCAGTGATCGGCCGCCCGCTGGCCTTCGCCTCGATCGATCCCGACGTGGCCAGCGCCCGCAACGTCCCGGTGCGCGCGCTGTCCGTGGCGTTTCTGGTGCTGCTCGGCGTCGCGACCGCCGAAGTCAGCCAGATCACCGGCACCCTGCTGGTGTTCGCCCTGCTGGTGCTGCCCGCAGCGACCGCGCAGGCGCTGACCGCGCGACCGGTCCGCGCCCTGGCGCTGACCGTCGCCATCGGGCTGATCGTCACCTGGCTCGGCCTGAGCGTGGCCTACTACACCCCGTTCCCGGTCGGGTTCTTCGTCACCAGCTTCGCCTTCGCCGGCTACCTGGGCGCTCAGGCGCTGCGCCACGCGCGATGACCT
Organism: Pseudonocardiaceae bacterium; assembly: GCA_050699895.1. Taxonomy (GTDB): domain Bacteria; phylum Actinomycetota; class Actinomycetes; order Mycobacteriales; family Pseudonocardiaceae. The sequence goes on along the minus strand of JBOHFY010000121.1, from coordinate 1,208 downwards.
GGCCGCCGTTCCTGCTTCACGCGCTGCTGGCCGGCACCGCGATCGCCGCGGCCACCGGGCTGGTCGGCTACTTCGTGGTGTTGCGAGCCCAGGTCTTCACCGGCGACGCGCTGAGCCATGTGTCGTTCACCGGTGCCCTGGCGGCGCTGGCGCTGGGCATCGACCAGCGGTTCGGGCTGTTCGTCGCGACCATCGTCGTGGGCGTCGCCCTCGGCGCCGTCGGCGGCCGAGGCCGTGCCGATGATGTCGTGATCGGCGGTGTGTTCGCCTGGATCCTCGGGCTCGGCGTGTTCTTCCTGACTCTGTACACCACCAACAACAGCGCCGGCAACGGCAACGCCGGTGTCAACGTCCTGTTCGGCTCACTCTTCGGCCTGAGCCGCTCCGAGGCCGTCATCGCCGCGGTCATCGCCGCGGTCATCGCCGCCGCCGTGGTCACCATCGCCCGGCCACTGCTGTTCGCCAGCATCGATGGCGCCGTCGCGGCCGCCCGGGGGGTCCCGGTCCGTCTGCTCGGCTACGGCTTCCTCGCCCTAGTCGGCGCGACTGCCGCCGAGGCGAGCCAAGCCGTCGGCGCGCTGCTGTTGCTTGGGCTGCTCGCCGCACCCGCCGGGACCGCCCAACGCCTCACCACCCGGCCCTATGCGGCGCTGTTTCTCTCGGCCGCCCTCGCGGTAGCGCACATGTGGGCTGGCCTCGCGCTCAGCTACACCCTGCCCGCGCTGCCGCCGAGCTTCGCTATCCTCGCCGTCGCCACCGGCTGCTACGCCCTCGCGCTGCTAGGCACCCGTGAGCGGCGATGTGAGTGATAGCTGGTGTTGCCACTCACAGGGCGCAGCCACGTTAACGACCGTCGCGGGGTCCTCGGGGGCCCGAGGTGCCGCCGGGACGACGGCGGCGCAGGTAGCGCTCGAAGTCCGCGGCGATCGCGTCCCCGCTGGCCTCGTGCAGCGTGAGGTCGATATCGCCGCGCTCCTCCAACGTCCGCACGTAGCTGGCGACCTCGTCGTCCTCATCAGCCATCTCGCTGACCGTCGCTTCCCACTCCTCGGACTCCTCGGGCAGCGCGCCGAGCGTGACCTCAAGATCGAGCGCCTCCTCCACCCGGTGCAGCAGCGCCAGGGTGGCCTTGGGAGATGGCGGGGCGGAGACGTAGTGCGGCACCGCCGCCCAGAACGCGATAGCCGGCACTCCGACCTGCACACAGG
>JBOHFY010000120.1:0-10282 GCA_050699895.1 Pseudonocardiaceae bacterium | reverse complement strand
ACCCGCCGGCACCGGCTCGACGGCACCCTGGCGCAGGTCCGCGAGCTGCTGGACAAAGCTCTCACGGCGGAGCGACGGGCGCTGTTCGGCGACCCTGACGACGACGCCCGGTTCCGCGAAGCCCGGCTCGACACGCTACCCCCGGATACCGCCCGCGCCGTCACCGAGCTCGCCAACTACGACTGGCGCTCCGCCGAGGCCGCCCAGGCCTACCAGGGCATCCGTGCCCTGATAGGCCAGCAGCTGCTCGAGCAGCGCTTCGAGGGGATCAAGCAGGCGCTGCGGTCGACCTCACCGGAGGACGTCGAGCGGATCGGTGCGATGCTGTCGGATCTCACCGGTCTGCTCGCCGCCCACGCCCGCCGGGACCCCGACACCCCGCGGCGGTTCGAGGAGTTCATGCGCCGGCACGGCGAGTTTTTCCCCGAGCGCCCGCGCAACGCCGACGAGCTGATCGACGCGCTGGCCGCCCGGACGGCCGCCGCGCAGCGGATGCTCAACTCGATGAGCTCGGAGCAACGCGCTGAGCTGGCTCAGCTGGCCCAGCAGGCCTTTGGTGACCCGCAGCTGGCTCAGCAGCTCGCGACGCTGGACACCCAGTTGCAAGCGCTGCGGCCCGGCGAGGACTGGCGGGGATCCGAGCGGTTCCGCGGCCAGGACCCGCTCGGCCTGGGCGAAGGCGCGCAGGCGATGGCCAACCTCGCGGAACTGGACGCGCTGGCCGAGCAGCTCGCCCAGTCCTACGCCGGGGCCCGCGCCGAGGACATCGATCTCGACGCGCTGGCCCGCCAGCTGGGCGAAGCGGCCCGCGTCGACGCCCGCCGGCTGGCCGAACTGGAGCGTGAGCTGGAGCGCCACGGCTTCTTCGAGCGCGGCCCGGACGGGTCCCTGCGGCTGTCGCCCAAGGCGATGCGCCGGCTCGGCTCGCGGGCGCTGGGCGAGGTGGCCGACGCGCTGCGCGGCCGGCGCGGCGAGCGTGCGGTGCGCCGGGCCGGCGCCGCCGGGGAACCCAGCGGTGGCACTCGGGCCTGGGAGTTCGGCGACTCGCAGCCGTGGGACGTTCCCCGCACTGTGCGCAACGCCGCGCTGCGCAGGGCCGCCAGCGGGGCCGCCAGCGGGATCGAGGGCCCGCCACTGACCGTCGAGGATGTCGAGGTGGTGGACACCGAGCAGCGCGCGCGGGCCGCTGTGGCGTTGTGCGTGGACACCTCGTGGTCGATGGTGCAGGACGGGCACTGGGTGCCGATGAAGCGCACCGCGCTGGCGCTGCACCACCTGGTCGCAACCCGGTTCCGGTCCGACGCGCTGGAACTGATCACCTTCGGGCGCCACGCGCGGCGGGTGGACATCGCGCAGCTCACCGGGCTGGCCGGGGTGTGGGAGCAGGGCACCAACCTGCACCATGCGTTGCTGCTGGCGGGGCGGCATCTGCGCCGTCACCCTGACGCCGCGCCCGTCCTGCTGGTGGTCACTGACGGGGAGCCCACCGCGCACCTGCAACCCAGTGGGGAGGCGGTGTTCAGCTACCCACCGCAGTCCCAGACGCTGGCCCTGACCGTGCGCGAGGTGGACGCGCTGGCCCGCCACGGCACGGCGGTGAGCATCGTGATGCTGGGCCACGATCCCCGGCTCGCGGGGTTCGTGCACGCGCTGGCCCGGCGCTGCGGCGGCCGGGTGCTCGACCCCGGGGTGGACGGGCTGGGCGCCGCGGTGGTGGGTGACTACCTCCGGCACCGTCGGCGCCCCGCTTAGCCCGCAGAGCCCGCCGCGTGGTGACGTAGGGTCGAAGCCATGCAGCCCTGGACGTCGACGCCGGTGCCATGGCTACCCGGCCAGGGCCCGCCACTGCGGTTGCACGACACCGCGGCCGGCCAGGTCCGGCCGACCGCGCCCGGGCCCACCGCGCGGATGTACGTCTGCGGGATCACCCCCTACGACGCCACCCACCTGGGGCACGCGGCCACCTACCTGGCCTTTGACCTGGTGCACCGGTACTGGCTCGACGCTGGGCATGACGTGCACTACGTGCAGAACGTCACCGACGTCGACGATCCACTGCTGGAGCGGGCGCGGCGTGACCAGGACGACTGGGTGGTGCTCGGGATGCGTGAGACCGCGCTGTTCCGGGAAGACATGGAGTCACTGCGGGTGCTGCCGCCGAGGGACTTCGTCGGGGCCATCGAAGCGATCGGCGAGATCGTCGAGGTAGTCAGCAAGCTGCTCGTCCTCGGCGCGGCCTACCAGGTCGACGATCCCGAACACCCGGACATCTACTTCGACCACCGGGCCGCCGCGCACTTCGGATCCGAGTCGGGTTATGACGAGCAGACCATGGCCCGCCTGTCCGTCGAGCGCGGCGGGGACCCGCGGCGGCCCGGTAAGCGCCACCCGCTGGACGCCCTGATGTGGCGTATCGCCCGCGAGGGTGAGCCGTCCTGGGACTCCGAGCTGGGGCCGGGGCGCCCCGGCTGGCATGTGGAGTGCTGCGCGATCGGTGTCAACCGCCTGGGCACCAGCTTCGACGTGCAGGGCGGCGGCTCTGACCTGATCTTCCCGCACCACGAGTTCTCCGCCGCCCACGCCGAGGCGCTCACCGGCGAGCACCCGATGGCCCGGCACTACGTCCACACCGGGATGATCGGTCTGAACGGTGAGAAGATGTCCAAGTCGAAGGGCAACCTGGTCTTCGTCTCACGGCTGCGCGCCGACCGGGTGGACCCGATGGCGCTGCGGCTGGCGTTGCTGTCCGGGCACTACCGCACCGACCGGTCCTGGAGCACCGCGATGCTCGACGAGGCGGTGACCCGGCTGGGCCGCTGGCGCCAGGCCATCGCGCTGCCCGCCGGGGCACCCGCGCGGGATGCGGTGCGCCGGCTGCGTACCCATCTGGCCGACGATCTGGACACCCCCGGCGCCCTCGCCTCGATCGACGTGTGGGCCACTGACACGCTGGCCGGGTGCGACCACGACGTCGACGCTCCCGCTCTGCTGAGCACCGCGGTGGATGCCCTGCTGGGCATCGCGCTGTGACAATGGACGCTCCCCTGATACCGGGGGACGGGCAGGCATCGCTCGCCGACGTGGTGCCCGCGCTGCTGTCCGGTCTGGGGGTTGCCGGGTTCACTGACCGGTTGGGACTGCACCCGGCACGGGGTACCTGCCTGCTGCTCGTGGACGGTCTCGGGTGGCGCTCGCTGCGGGAGCATCCCGGGAGCGCCCCGTTCCTCACGTCCTTGACCGAGGGCAGCGAGCCGATCACGGCCGGGTTTCCGGCGACGACAGCGGCCAGCGTGGCGGCCGTCGGCACTGGTGTGCCGGCGGGCCAGCACGGAATCGTCGGGTACACCTTCACCACCCCTGACGGTGATCTGATCAACGCGCTGACGTGGCACACGCACGGCAGCGGTGACCGAGTCGATCTCCGTGAACGATTCGTGCCCGAGGAGATCCAGCCGCGACCCACCGCCCTGGAACGCGCCGTGGCCGCCGGAGTGCGAGTCACCCTGGCGGTGCCGCACGTGCATCGAGACTCGGCATTGAACCGCGTGGCGCTGCGGGGCACCGCGTTCGAAGGCGTACACGCGCTGGGGGATCTGGCCGCCAGCGCGCTGGCGGCGGTGTCCGGCGGCGAGCGGAGCTTGTGCTACGCCTACCACGGCGACCTGGACCGGCTCGGTCACCTCTACGGCGTCGGATCGCTGCCGTGGCGACTGCAACTCGCCCACGTCGACCAACTCGCCGCCGCGATCGCCGAAGGGCTACCTTCAGGCGCCCAGCTCGTGGTGATCGCGGACCACGGCATGGTGACCGTGCCCGAGGAGGGCAGGCTCGACTTCGACGCCGAACCGGCGCTGCGGGCCGGCGTGCGCCTGCTGGGCGGAGACCCGCGCGCGCGGTACGTCTACACCGAACCAGGCGCCACCGACGATGTGCTCGCGGCCTGGCGTGAGCTGATCGGGGATCGAGCGTGGATCCGCACCCGCGAGGAGGCCATCGCGGCGGGGTGGTTCGGCCCCGTGGTCGAGCACCACATCCGCGACCGCATCGGTGACCTCATCGTCGCCGCCCGCACCGACTTCGCCATCGTGCAATCCCGCGTCACTCCCACCCTCAGCAACCTGATAGGCCACCACGGCTCCCTAACCCCCGAAGAGCAACTGGTCCCCCTCCTCACATACAACCCCGACTCCCCTTAACGCCCGATATGGAGACATATCCGGCGACGGGCTCGTCGAGGGCGGTCAGCGCCGATGCGGCATCGATCGGCACCACCGGAACGGCCCACGGCAGCAGCAGGACCGCGACACCGGGCTTACCCGCGTGGATCCCCGCGATCACGTCGGCGGAGGCGGCGAGCCGAACACCTGCGAGCCGAAGCGGCCAAGGCCCAGTCCGAGGTGGCGGCCGAGGTGCGCGCCGCAGCCGCTGACGTCGCCGGCCTGGCACTGAACGCTGGAAGCCAGAGATCGGGAGTTGTCTGGTCACTCGATCCTGCTGGCGCGGCCAGTTTCGGGGCGTTACTCGAGACCTTCGTGGTTACCGAGGTCGTCAAGCAGCTCGGCTGGTCCTCCACGGTGGCCCGCCCGTTTCACTACCGCACGGCGGACGGCGTCGAGGTCGACCTGGTGCTCGAGGCCGCCGACGGCAGGGTGACCGCGATCGAGATCAAGGCCGGCAGCCAGCTGACCACGGCAGCTACCCGCGGCCTGGTGCACCTGCGCGACCGGCTCGGGGACCGCTTCATCGCCGGCCTCGTGCTCAACACCGGAAGCCAGGCCCAACGCGTCGGGGACCGTCTGTCCGTCGCCCCGGTGGACCAACTCTGGCACGTCGAGCAGAGCTGAGCGACGCTGGGTAGTCCTCGGTTCGTTACCGCAGGTCGAGTGCAGCGCGGAGCCGGTCGGGGCTCATCGTCCCGGGGTTGTCGTGGTGGGTGGGGAGGAAGTTTAGGAGCCGGATCAAGTCGCCACGTCGGGTGGGGTCCGCGGCGGCCTGGCGGGGTGTGTGCCCGGCCAGGGCGGGGATGGGCTCGTCGAGCCACTTCTGTTCGTAGTCGCGGATGAATCGGTCGAGCGCGGCCGCGATCTCGGGATCGGCGGGGTTGAGCCGGTGCGCGGAGTCCAAGCGGGCGGGGTCCTCGTCGGCGGGTGCGGTATGGGCGGCAAGCGTGGCCGCCTCCCGCGCGTCGCGGGCCGGCTGGCGTGACTGGTTGACGATGGTGAGCGTCGGCTCAAGCGGGCGGACAGTGTCGAGCACGCGGTCGATGCGGGCCTCGCTGTTGGTGTGGATGGTCAGTTCGTGCCCGTCGAGACGCAGGGTGGCGCGGATGCGCTCCATGCCGTGGGTGGTGACGTACTCGATCCATTGACCCGTGTCGGCGTCATCGCGCTGGTAGGTCTGGTCCAGCTTCGTGGCCAACGCCGCCGGGTCGTCGGTATGCAGGGTGGCTTCGCACAACACCATGGGGTCGCCTTCGGTGTTGTGTAGGGCGGGTGGGGCGAAACGGCGGGTGAGGAAGTCGACCAGTTCGAGCGGGTCGGGCTCGGAGTCCAGCAGCGCGATGAGCTCGTCGCGCTCGTGCAGGGAGACGGGCTCGACGCCTCCGAAGATCTGTGTCGTGTCACCGGCGGGCACGACGCGGGCGCACACCAACGCGCCCGCCGTGACTACCTGGCTGGCCGTCCGCTCCCGGACCTGGTGGACATCGCCGGTGCGCACGTCGCGCAGCGTAACGCCCGCACCGCGGTGGACCCGCTCGATCTCATACACCGACCGGTCACTGAGCAGCCACTGCTCGGCCAGCAACCGCTCGTCCTCGGGCAGCAACTCGCCTCGGGTAGCCACGAACTCGGCGAACCCGCCGCCCTCGAACAGGACCGCGTCGGTAACCAGCGGGTCATCCAACGCGCCGAGAAAGGCAAGGTGGACCTCGGCGAACTGGGTCCGCACTCGCGCGGCCTCGGCCACCTCGCCGCGCCAGGGGCCGTCGAACAGGAACATGCGCGCTTTCTGATACAGCCACGCCGCGCGCTCGTCCAGCGGGAGCCGCTCGTGGTGGAGGTGGCATTTCTTGTACTTGCGGCCGGATCCGCACCAGCACGGCTGGTTGCGGCCGAGGCCGGGCCGGGGCACGGCCTGGAATCGCTCGAGCAGCTCGACCATGACGTCGTCGGGCGGGGTTCCCGCGCGGCGCAGCAGCGCCAGCCCTCGGGCCGCGTCGCCGCGGTCGCTGGCGTATCTGGCAAGCTCAACGAGCACTGGTGGCCACTGCGGGTCGACCGACTCCGCGGCGTGGTAGGCCGCCTCGGCTCGGGTGAGGTCGGCGAGCCGCTCGTGGGCCTTTCCGCACAGCCACAGCAGCGCCGGGCGAGCGGCCCTCGGCGCCAGCGGTTCGAGTATCTCGGCAACCAGGCCGAGCACCGCGGCACCGTCGCTGCCGGATCCGATGGTCTCGGCGAGGACCGCCTCGGCCACGGCGGGCTCAGCCAGGAACGGCACGGTTACCCTGACCGTGGTATCCGCACCGTGATCACGGTCCGGGCTGGTCGATGACGGCTCCGGTTGGCTCGTGAGCTGGGCGGCGAAGGCGGCCAGCGCGGCCTCACCTTCGTCTTCCTGGGTGGCTGGCGCGGCGGCAGGTATCTCGGCGACCCGGTCGTACAGCGTGACGATCGCCAGGACCGCGAGGGCTTCATCGTCGTCGAGGTCATGCCGCCGGGCGATCGCCGCGCACCGCTTGTCCACCCGCCACCGCCGGAAGTCGAATCCCCGCGCGGCGAGGAACCACTCGCCGTCATGAGCCAGCCCGCAGGCATCCAGCGCCGCCTCCAGGGGCGGCAGCGGTTCGGTAAATAGCGTCGGATCATCCGCGCACGCCGTCCAGATCGTGTCCTCCAGCGGCAGGGGCTCACCCGGCTCGGCCGCAAGGACCGCGTTCAGCCGCTGCCCCAGCTCGGCCACCGTCTCCGGCGTCACCACCGGCTCCGGGACGAGCTGTAGCAACAGCCCGTCCCCGGCGAGACCCAGCGCGATGACATCACCCTCGTCGAGCCCCTTGCCCCGCAGATAGCCGGGCGGGAGCAGCAGGGAACCGTGATCACTGACCATATCCAGCGGGACGCCCCGCTCGGCCAGGGCCTCGGCGTCGAAGGGCAGGAGCACCTCGACCACTGGTGAACCGTCCGCCAACCGCTGGTACTCCTCGCGCTCGATCAGCATGTCGACCGCCGCCAGGTCCGGGGTCACCTCGAGGATGTCGTGCTCGACCTCCAGCCCGGTCACCCTGTGGGTGAACACCCGGCCGGCCAGCAGGGCCGGCAACGACGCCCACCGTTCATCGGCCAGCATCACCACCAGACCATCGCCGTCGTCCAGCGCCTCCAGCAGCGCGTCATCTGGGTCGTCGCCGAGATCCACCCCGCGACCCGCCAACGCGGCAACAAGCTGGTCTTCGGTCATCGGCCCGTTCTCGGCCAGCACCCCGGTAATCACGTCGATGAGCCCCGGACTCGTCGCGGGCGGTAAGTCAGCCACGACGCGACACAGTACCGAGGCCAGCTCCGCGCAACCACCTGAGCCACAGTGCTTGTTTCGCCCAGCAGCGGGAGATCCGAGGTTCTGGGACTGGGTGCGCCGCAGCGTCGATCGCGACACCGGAGCCGGTCGGTTCCTGCTCACCGGCAGCGCCACCCCGGCGCCTGCGCCGACCTATTCGGGCGCTGGGCGGATCGTCCTGGTCCGAATGCGTCCTATGACGTTGGCCGAACGCGGAGTGCAGACACCAACGGTCTCCCTGCACGACCTGCTCTCCGGCGAGCGGGCACCGGTGAACGGCGACACGACCATTGATGTACCCGCCTACACCGAGGAAATCCTCCGGTCCGGGTTCCCGGCACTGCGCGCTCTGCCCCCTCGCCCCCGGCGAGCCCAGCTCGATGGCTACCTCGCTCGCATCGTCGAGCGCGACTTCCCTGAACAAGGCCACCTCGTCCGCCGGCCGGCGACCCTGCGAGCCTGGCTCACCGCCTACGCTGCGGCCACCACCTCGTGCAACACCATTCTCGACGCGGCAACCCCTGGCGACACGGACAAACCCGCGAAGACGACCACCATCGCCTACCGCGATGTGCTCAACTAGATCTGGCTGCTGGAACCAGTGCCAGGCTGGCTACCAACACGCAATCTCTTCACCCGGCTCGCGCAGGCCCCCGAGCATCACCTCGCCGACCCCGCGCTCGCCGCACGCCTGCTGGGCGCCACCGAGGCATCGCTGCTGCCGGGCATCCCGCCGGCCCCGCCATCCCCCCGCGCCGGCACGCTGCTCGGCGCACTGTTCGAGTCCCTGATCGCCCTCAACCTCCGCGTCTACGCCCAAGCCTCGGAGCCGACCTCCTTGACACCGCCGTCATCACCACCGGCACCCACGCCTACCGCCGCGGTGACGGCATCGCGGTCATCCCAGCGGCCCTCCTCGCGCCCTGACAGGCCCACCGACAGCGGCATTCGAGCTCGATCTCAGCCGCTGTTCGAAAGCCCCGCGCGAGAACCTGAAGATAGGTACTGACCGAGCAGAGTCCGCATTTCACCGCGTAGCGTTAAACCGATTTTCGGCTACCAAGTGAACGGCGAACAACCAGGTAATTTCCACAACACCACTACTGACCAAACGTCGTCGCGCGGAGTATTCCTGGTCAGCGCCGGGCGGCGTGACGGGGCTGGCGTGGTGCGCATGTGGTGGACCTGGCACTCGCGGCGAGAACTCGCCTCCGGTGAGTAGCCGTAGACCGGGGATATGAAACGGACAGTACGGACATAGTGACCTCATCAGGCACATACTGGGCCATTCGAATGGTCCCGGGGAAAAGATGTTACATCGCGACGCGTGTCGCGATTGTTATCACAGCGGACCCAAACCACCCGATCGAGTGATTATGCGCTGTCAGAACGGTGTTCGTGATCGGTGTGCGTCCCAAGGCCCGCGGATCGATGTGACACATCAGTCACGTCAAGTCACGATCACGGAGGTTTTGATGGATCGCAACATCATGCGGCGGCGGCTCGGCGTTTTCGCCTCCGCCGCCGTTCTGGCAACCGGCTTAGCGGTCACCGCCGGAAGCGCCGCTTTCGCCACCCCTGGCGTTAACCTCTGCGCCCCCCAGGCTGCAAACGGCGCCGTCGGCGCGGCCGGCGCGCCAGGCAACGCGGGCACGGCCGGCGTGAACGGCGGCCTGCCCACGTCTGGCGGCAACGGCGGCAACGGCGGCGCCGTCGGCGGCGCTTCTGCCCCCAACGGTAACAACGGCGGCGCCGCTGGCGCCGGCGGCAACGGCGCCAACGGTTTCTTTGGCATCGACGGTTGCAACGGCGGCAACGGCGGCAACGGCTCCGCCGGCGCCCCCGACCCCTTGCTCGGAGGCAACGGAGGCAACGGCGGTGCCGCTGGTGCCGGCGGCAACGGCGGCAACGGTGTCGTCGGCGGTGGCAACGGCCTCAACGGCGGCAACGGCGGCAACGGTGCCAACGGCGGGAACGCCCCCATCGCTGGCAACGGCGGCAACGGCGGCGCCGGCGCCACCGGCGGGAACGGCGGCAACACTCTCTTCTTGAACGGCGGCAACGGCGGCAACGGCGGGAACAGCGGGAACGGCGGCAACGGCGGCAACGGCGTGATCGCTGGCAACGGCGGCAACGGCGGCACCGCTGACTGCGGCGGCAACGGCGGCAACACTGTCTTGTTCGGCAAAGGCGGCGACGGCGGCAAGGGCGGCAAGGGCGGCGACGGCGGCAACGGCGGCACCGGTATCGGTGGCAACAGTGGCAACGGCGGCGCCGGTGGCTGCGGCGGCAACGGCGGCACCAGTGTCTTCGGCCCCGGCGGCAATGGCGGCACGGGAGGCAAGGGCGGCAACGGCGGCACGGTCACCGGGACCGGCGGCGTCAAGGGCAAGGGTGGCACAGGCGGCGCCGGCGGCAACGGCGGTATCGGCATCCCCAGCGGCACAGGCGGCACCGGCGGGCAGGGAGGCACCAATGGCAGCGGTGCCCCCGCCGGCACCCTAGGCGGCGGACCCGTGGGTACCGCCGGCGGCAACGGTGGCGCTGGCAGCTGAGTGATTCACGGGCGCCGATCCGGGAACCCGTCGCCGGAGTCGCGGTGTGGTCGTGAGCGTCTGCCCACGGCCGCGCCGCGACGGGCGATGAGATCACGGTGACGGTGCCCGGCACACACCCTCAACCCGGGGTCCTGGGCTGAAGGGAACAACAGATGTGGTGGGGGCGGGAC
>JBOHFY010000119.1:0-3258 GCA_050699895.1 Pseudonocardiaceae bacterium | reverse complement strand
CCATCGGGTTGCACCACGGCTCCTCTCGTCTGGGCCTATCATCTGGGCCTATCATCTGGGTCTGGCGGAAACCAGTGCGGTCAGGCCAGGTTTGGTCGTAGCCTAGGGCATGTGCAGCTCACCGGGGAGGGACGCCGCCATCACGATGCCGTGCGCCGACTGCAAGCCAGTTACCGAGCGATCCCGGCGGGCTCGCCAGTGCGGCTTGCCAAGCCGACATCGAACCTGTTCCGGTCCCGCGCGACGACCGGCCCCGGGCTGGATGTCTCCGGCCTGAGCGGGGTGCTGCGGGTGGACCCGGCCGCCCGAACCGCCGACGTCGCCGGCATGTGCACATACGAGAACCTGGTCGCCGCGACGTTGCCCCATGGACTGACCCCGCTGGTCGTGCCACAGCTCAAAACGATCACTTTGGGCGGGGCGGTGAGCGGGCTGGGCATTGAGGCGGCGTCCTTTCGTAACGGCCTGCCGCATGAGTCGGTGCTGGAGTTCGACGTGCTCACCGGCACGGGCGAGCTCGTCACCGCCACCCCGGGTGACGACCTGTTCGCGGGATTCCCCAACTCGTACGGCACCCTGGGCTACGCCACCCGCCTGCGTATCGAGTTGGAACCGGTGCGCTCACACGTCGCGCTGCGGCACGTGCGCTTCGACGATCTGGACGAACTGTGCGCCGCGATAGCACAGATCATGGCGACCCGCGAGTGGGACGGCGAGGATGTTGACTACCTCGACGGCGTGATGTTCTCCCCCACCGAGTCCTACCTGACGCTGGGCACGGGTACCGACCATGACGCCGGCCGATTCGGCAATCCCAGCGACTATACCGGAACGCAGATCTACTACCGGTCCATCCAGCAGCGCCATCACGACGTCCTGCGCACCCACGATTACCTGTGGCGTTGGGACACCGACTGGTTCTGGTGCTCGGGGGCCTTCGGCGCCCAACACCCGGTGATCCGGCGACTCTGGCCAGCCCGGCTCCGTCGCAGCGACGTGTACTGGAAGATCGTGGCGCTGGCGAACCGCGTCGACTTCGAGAACCGCTGGGAGGTGTGGCGCGGCCGCCCGCGCCGGGAACGCGTGATCCAGGACGTCGAGATCCCCCGTGAGCGCACCGCAGAGTTCCTGCGCTGGTTCGCCCAGCATGTCGCCATCGTGCCGGTCTGGCTGTGCCCGTTGCGGCTGCGCGGCGAGCGCGACTGGCCGCTGTATCCGCTGGAACCCGGCCGGGATTACGTCAACGTCGGTTTCTGGTCTAGTGTGCCGATCGCCCCGGGTGGGACCGGCAGCGATACCAACCAGGCCATCGAGCGGCAGGTGAGCGCGGTGGGCGGGCACAAATCGTTGTACTCGGACTCCTTCTACTCACGCGAGGAGTTCCACACCCGCTACGGCGGCGAGCGTTACGGCGCCCTCAAGCGGCGCTACGACCCTGACCAGCGGCTCCTGGACCTCTACGCTAAGGCGGTGCGACGTCGATGACGACCTACCGGCGCCCCACTCCGGCGAAGGGGGACCTGCTGTCGCTGGCGGGGATCGTGGATCTGCTCACCGACGGCCGGTTCCCGGTCCGGTTCACCGCCTATGACGGCAGCGCCACCGGCCCACCCGACTCCGAGATCCACGTGCACCTGGCTACCCCGCGCGGCGCCACCTACCTGTTCACCGCGCCGGGCGACCTCGGCATGGCACGGGCCTACATCGCCGGTGACCTGCGCGCCGAGGGGGTGCACCCGGGGGACCCGTACAAGGCGATGCGGGTGATGGCCCACGAGCTGCGCTTCCGGCGCCCGACCATGGCCGAGCTCGCGCTGATCACCCGTTCGCTGGGCTGGCGGCGGCTGCGCCCGGTGCCGCCGCCACGGCAGGAAGCGCCGCCCAGATGGCGCCGGACGATCGAAGGGTTGGCGCATTCCCGGCACCGCGACTCCGAGGCGGTGCACCACCACTACGACGTCTCCAACCGCTTCTACGAGCTGGTACTCGGCCCGTCCATGGCCTACACCTGCGCGGTCTTCGAGCATCCCGAGGTGAGTCTGGAACAGGCCCAGGAGCGCAAGCACGAACTGATCGCCGACAAGCTGGGGCTGCGAGCCGGGATGCGGCTACTCGACGTCGGCTGCGGTTGGGGTGGCATGGTGCGCCACGCCGCTCGCCGCGGGGTCCACGCGCTGGGCGTCACGCTGTCCGCGGAGCAGGCCCGCTGGGCGCAGCGGGCGATCCACCAGGAGGGTCTGGCCGAGCTCGCCGAAGTGCGCCACCTGGACTACCGAGACGCCCCTGGCCGCGACTATGACGCGGTGGCCTCGATCGGGCTCACCGAGCATGTCGGGGTGCACACCTATCCGTCCTACTTCGCGCTGCTACTCGCCAAGCTGCGCCCGGGAGGGCGGCTGCTCAACCACTGCATCACCCACCCGGACAACCGCAGGCGAGCCCAAGTCGACGTGTTCACCGATCGCTACGTGTTCCCGGACGGCGAGCTCGCCAGCATCGGAAAGATCATTACGGAGGCGCAGGACGCCGGCTTCGAGCCGCGCCATGTGGAGAACCTGCGGGAACACTACGCGCTGACGCTGAAACAGTGGTGCGCCAACCTCGCCGCGCACTGGGACGAATGCCTGGCCGAAGTCGGTGAGCCTACCGCCCGGGTATGGGGCCTCTACATGGGCTCGTCTCGACTAGCCTTTGAGCGCAACGGAATCCAGCTGCACCAAGTGCTGGCGGTGCGCCCCGACGGCGCCGGCAACGCGCACGTGCCGCTGCGCCCCTGGTGGCACTCGTGAGTGCGGGGCTCGTAACGCTGCGCGATATCTCTCGTTTGATCAAGGGTGCCACGACGACGATCGCTGGCCGGCACCCTGGCGGTGGCGGCGGTCGCCACCCTGCTCGGAGCTGAGCCGTCGGCCGCGGCGCGGCCGGCCCAGGAGGCGGAGTGCCCGGCGGGGCTGGTCTGCCGTTTCATCCCGGCCGCCTACGCTCAGACCGACCCGGGCGTCTACGGCAACTACGACCGGGCCGACCGCCCGCGCGACGGCGACGACATCCGCTACCTCGTCGTCCACGACACCGAGGAGAGTTACGACTCCGCGATCGCCCGGTTCCAGGACCCACACAACGGCGCCTGCGCGCACTACGTGATCCGGTCCTCCGACGGCCAGGTCACCCAACTCGTCCACACCAGGAATATCGCCCACCACGCCGGCAACTACTGGTTCAACATGCATTCCCTCGGCATCGAGCACGAGGGTGTGC
>JBOHFY010000118.1:0-14188 GCA_050699895.1 Pseudonocardiaceae bacterium | reverse complement strand
CTCGGACAGATCCTTGTCCTGGGCCTGCCCGCTGTCTTTCGCTTTCTTCACCCATTTCCCTAACGTCATCTCGTGGACGCCGATACTCCTCGCCACCTCGGCGATCGATCGGCCCGAATCGAGATGCGGGCTAACGGCCTGATCCTTGTAATCCTGGGTGAAGCGTCGGCGTGTCGCCACGCGATCTCCTCCGCTGGCAATCAGCGGCAGTCACAACCGGTGTCTACAAGATCGGGTACGGTCCACAGCGCGGTCAACGTCGATGTGCTGCGTGCTCAGCTCTCGGCGTGTGCGTTGGTATTGGCCGCGGTGCCTGCTAGCTGGGAGACCCCGCTGCACCGTAGCCGCTGTACCAGGAGATGAACGGACGCAACGCCGGGGCGGCAGTCCCACCACCGACTCGCGCACCCTGCTCACGCCCCCACGCTGCCAGCTTGGCGACCAGGACGTCCACACACCGTTCCGGCTGGCTGGCCCCACACTGCCAACGCGCCCGCTATTCGACGGTATCGGACCAGACTCCAGCGACGAGCGGCTACGCGCTATCACGGCCGATCATCCCGCCTTCGAAGTCCCACCAGTGGCCTGACCGCCCCACCCGCCACAGGCAGCGCAGCACCCGCCACTCGGCGGAGACGCGTAGCCAGACTCGCGCGCGTCCTCGCGGCATGAGCGGCTGTTACTGGCAGTGGGGCCGAAATGCATAGGTATTCAGTCGCCGGGCGAGGATGAGGCAGCCCGGCTCCCTCACATGATCGTGTTCGAGCCCGCTGGCCACCCTTGACCCGCCTACGCGGCCTGTGCCGCAAACCCATCTCATCCGTACACGCCGTTGGACGGGCGGTGGTGATCTTTAGTGCCGACGCTGTTCAGAATCGCCCCGATGGTCAGTTCCCGCCGGAGGCAAGCTCCGAGTCGCTCGGGACCCGGTCAGGCGCTGGCACGCCGTCAGCCTGCGCGCCGCTTTGTACCGCATTGACATCGTTGTTCAGGCTCTCGATGTCCTCGTTGCTCGCTTTGCCGCCCTTGATCCGACTGATCGAGCTACTGATCGCCGCGCCGGCCTTGTCGAACGGGGCGGCTAGATGACACAGCGTCGGTGAGGACTCAGCATCCGCCTTGGCCAGCTTCAACTCGTGCACGGCAAACAGGCCCGCCAGCCCCGCCTTGACCGGCGCGGCGAAACCATGCAGATCGCCCGCCTTGTACGGCCTGTAGATGAAGTGGTGGAAGGCACCAAAGGCGAGCCCGGCATGCAACACGAACTTCGTCTTGTCAAAGTTCACGCTACCCACCCGCTGACACGCCGCTCCCGGCACCGCGGACGAGCTGGCCGAAGCGGACCCGGCCCCCGAACTCGAAGAGGTCGGACCACACCCGGCCCCCGAGACCAACCCCACCAGCACAACCCCGATCAGCAGCACCCGCGCGAGCGTTCCCAGCCCGACCCTCGTCACCATGCGCAAGCCCTCCAGAAACCCACGAAACCCCAGAAACGACACCACCTGACACCAACCTAACGGGTGCCCCCACGATCAGCCCATACGTTTCACGGATCTAGAACCGTTCCGGGTCAACCAAGGCGCACCTGCAGCCCACTGACCCAGGTAGTCGAGGCGGGCCCAATCAGGTCGGGCAGAGAGTCAGGGAGAGGCCACGCAACCCCCACGGCATTCCCCTTACAAGCCGCTCGAGCACGGCCTGCGCCGGTACCCGCGCGCTGTCAGCGGCACGAGCGCGCGTTGGCTGGTGCGGTCGGCGCTGCACTGTGTCGGCATCTCAGCGGTTCCGGCTGGGTGGTGCGGGTCGGAAGTGGTCGGGTGTTCCGGCTCGCCGAGCTCCGGGCGCGGTGCTGCGTGATGGGCTCGGCATCACCGCATGATCCGCTACCAACGCACCGCCGGCACGAGGACCTCATGGGGGAAGCGAAACCCAGCAAAGCCGGACCCTGGCGGAGACACTCGATGGTGGCGACGACGCATCAGCAGAGCCTGCCTGGCCTGGTCATCCAGCAACGCAACAGTGGCTGTCAGGGCGGGGACAGATCTTGAACACTGACCCGGACTACGTCCTCGACATCAGTCGACTTCCTCGACGTTGTCACTCACAACGTGCGACTCATGTCGCAACCACGGTTTGTCCCGCTCTCTGTGGTCGATACTGATGCTTTAGCGGTATGCCTCGATCACATGGTTGAGGTAGTCGGTGTAGGCGTTGACCGTGGTGGGGTCGGTGAGGTGGATCTGGTTTTCGGCGTTGCGCTCAGCGTTAGCGGAGAAGTTGTAGCTGCCGGTGGTGAGCGTGTCGTCGCTGACCATGACTTTCAGATGCATGAAGTTGTGCGGGCCGGAGGGGGTGTAGGGAGTCGAGTGCTTGACTCTCAGGTTCGCCGACACCTTAGTCCAGGTGGCAACCAGTTCGACGTCATGGGGGTTTTTCTCCCAGCGTCTGACGATCGGGTCCATCTGCCCGCCGTCGTAGATTCCGCTCAGGGTGATGCCTCGGTCCAGCGCGTCGGCCAGCGCGGTGAGTATCTCGTGTGAGGTGAGCACCATGCTGGCGACGATGATCCGTTCGGTTGCGGCGGCGATGCGGGCGGTCAGCGCGGAATTGACAGCTCCACCGTCGCCGGGGCAGAAGTCCCAGCCCAGGGTCCCTCCGGCTATGGTGTTGGACCCCTCTGAGCCCCTGCCGGTGCCGGCGATCGCGCCGCCGTCCCAGAGCTGGTCGAAGTCATCGCGGTAGGCGCTGGAGACTCCCGTGTCGGCGATGACGATGATGTTGTTCTCCTGCCGAGTCCAGGCGTCGTCGGTGAAGTTTGCCGAACCGGTCCACACGCCGGCGTCGGCGGTACCGGCGTCGCGGACAACATACTTGGAGTGCATCAGTTGATGGCCGCCTGTGATCGCGCGGGTGCGGACCATGGTGTCGGCGAAATGTTCGCGGACCCACTCCTGAGTTCCCCTCGGCGCCGGGTCGGCCTCCCACATGGCGAACGTGGCGAAGTCGGCCCGCGCGGGTTTACCCGCGTCATAACCGATCCGCACGCTGACCCCGCGCTCGGTGGCGTCACGCAGCGCACCCACCACCGCGTCGGCGGCCGAGGTATCAGACAGCCGGAAGTCGTAAATGGCCACGTCCACTGACTGTGTGGCGGTGGCGATGAACCGCGCCAACTGATCAGCGACATGAGGCAGCTGATCGGCCGAACCGCCATGTTGCACATCGCGCAAGAAGGTCACGCTGATCGGATCCGTCATGTTCTCAGCCGACACTGCACCGGCGTGTTCGGCAAGAGAAACCTCGGTGAACACCGCATGACTGGCGTTTGTCAACGAGTACCTTGCCTGCTCGCGCTAGCCGTGAATTGGTGACGACTCGGCGGGGGAGTGTTGCGTTGGTGGATCACGTGCTCGGGCAGGGTGGGGTGATGCGTCGTCGTCCTGTTCGGGTGCCCGTACTGAGGTCTGGTTTCGCTGGGTTCCGGTTCCCCCGTGAGGTCATCGTGCTGGCGGTGCGTTGGTACCTGTGCTACGGCCTGTCCTACCGCGACGTGGAAGAACTGCTGGCCGAGCGTGGCATCACCGTCGACCACGTGACCGTGTTCCGCTGGATGCAGCGGTTCACGCCACTGCTCATCGGCGCGGCATGGCCATGTCGGCACGCTCCGGGCGATCGCTGGTTCCTCGACGAGACCTACGTCAAGGTTGCTGGATGGTGGGTCTACCTGTACCGCGCGATCGACCAGTTTAGGCAGGTCATCGACGTCATGGTGTCGCGGAAGCGGGATCTGGCGGCCACCCGCCGATTCTTCACCCGGGCGCTTGAGCACGGCACACATCCCACTGAGGTGACCATCGACCGCGCACAGGCTTACCCACGGGTCCTGGATGAACCGCTACCCGCCGCCTGCCAGGTCAGGGGGAAGTACGCGAATAATCCGATCGAATCCGATCATGGCCGGTTGAAGTCCCGGCTACGGCCGATGCACGGCCTGAAACGCCTCCGCTGCGCGCGGGTGATCAGCGCCGGGCACGCGTTCATCCAGAACATCCGCCGCGGACACCACGAACTCGGAGTCGAGGAACCCCCGACGCTGTGGGTGGCGGCGGCCTTCACCGAGCTGGCCCTGGCGATCTGACCAACCAGGATCAACGATCTCGCCTGCCCCGGCTTCGCACAACGCAACAGTCCCCCCGAACAATGCGACCGCGACCATGACCGTCACCGCCGTCGCCCTGCACGACTGGCCGTCCACCCAGCCGGCACCGACCGTCGGAAGACCCCGCACCGGACCAGCAGGTCGTCCGTGATGCGCGCACTCTATGTTCGCCACGACGTTCCGATCACACGGGAACACCCGCCGCGCGCTCACCGGCATGAGCGTGCGCGTTGGTTCGTAGTCACGCGTCTGGACGGGCTGGTCGACCCACGGCCGGTGGACCTGCTTGGTCAGGCCCGGGAGCGGTGCCAGCGACCACCAGCTGGATCCGTTGCGGCCAGGTTGCGAGCTGCGCGCCGACCAGTGGGCGGCGCTATGGTCCGATCTTGTGGAGCTGATGGGCGACGGGGTGCGTCGCGGTCGGATCGACACTGTCCGTCCTGAACACGACCCGATTCGCGTTGGGCGCGCGCCTCGGCGGGATCGGCACGGTGGCGAGGTCTACGTCTACGGGATTCCTTGGCCGTCTACCGCCGAGCCGGGGCGCCGTGCTTGGTGTGTGGCGGGACGGTCCTTACGGCGCGGCACGTGGGGCGCAACCTTTACTGGTGCCCGCATTGCCAGCAACAGCGAGCGTTCTAGAAGTCGCCACCACCGAAGTCGCCCCCGCCCCAGTCGCCACCACCGAAGTCGCCACCACCGCCCCAGTCGCCACCGCCGTAGTCCCCGGCGGCGTAGTCGCCACCGCTGTAATCGCTGCCGCCCCAGCCCCCACCGCCGTAGTCGCCACCGCCCCGCTCCCAGGTGTCCGCTGACGCGATCCCACCCATTCCCGAGAACAATGAGCTGAACAGAAGCGACGAGCCCAGGCCCCAGGCGCCACCGATCAGCGCTGGTTTCCACCAGGGCTCGCTATACCAGCCTTGGGGCACCGGCCGCCCAGCTATCTGGCCGCCCGGGTAGTAGTGCGGCGTGTGGTCGCTAGGATGCGGTGACGCCGCGTATCCGCGACCGTCGACGTTCACGTCACGGTCTTCGGTGACCGAACCGGCGCCGCCCTGGCCTGGTACCGGTGGCAAGTCCGGGCCAGGGTCCATTCCCATCGCGACGCGGGCCGCCCGCACGTAGTACAGCCCTTCCAGGGCAGTGTGGGTCACCAAACGGCTTTGGGCCGCGGTGCGGGCTGAGTCCAGCTGGGAGCTGGCGGCGGTGTAGCGCTCCGCGGCGTCGGCCAACGCCTGCTTGGACGGCTCGTCGGTGCCGATGAGGTTGAGGACTTGCCCGCCGAGCCGCTCCACCCAGCGGCGCGCATCGGCCTTCGAGTCATCAAGATCACGCTGCTGGGCGGCTTGCCGGTGCCGGAAGTAGTACACCGCGCCACCGCCGATCAGCAGTATGAGTATCACCACCGAGACCAGCGTGCCCACGGCTACCTCCTCCTGGCGACTGCACCGGACAGCGCCGACAGTACTCCCGCTGTGGATGGGTTCCGGTCGCGCGGGAGTGTTGCGCAAGGTGACCGCTGATCGCCTCTAAGGTACCGCTCATCGCTTCGTCCGCCACGGGTGGATGATCAGGTGTTGACAGCGCGCCGGACCCTCACGATTCTCGCCCAGGACACAACGGAAGGAGCGCGATGACGTCAGCCACACCAATCTTCGAGCAGCTGTGCCGCGATTTCTTCGACGCCGGTAAGACTTGGCCCGTGGATGGTACGCAGCCGCAGATCGCTAGCCAGCCGAAAGCTCCGGCTCACTTACGTGAGGATACCGAAAGCGGTCTGGTGTATGAGCGAGGTAGCCACGTGCCGCGTGAGCTCGCCGAGTGGGCGTGCCCTACCGGTTAAGTAGGTAGTAGGGTAGGCGGTCGTGGTGAGCGAGCAGGCCATCGCGGAGCACTACTCCCACGGAGGCTTGGAGCGCGAGATTCTCACCGCGCTCGTGGCCTTGGGCGCGGACCCGGAACATCTGGATCCTGACCAGCTAGCGCCGCTCGACGAGTTTCACCTCGGTGGCCGAGCGGCCACGGTTGAGTTGGCTGACCAGCTCGACCTGCGTCCGGGTCTGCGTGTGCTCGATGTTGGCAGCGGGTTGGGCGGTCCCGCTCGTTACCTGGCGCGTAAGCACGCTGTCGAGGTGACTGGTCTTGACCTCACTGAGGAGTATGTTCGCGTCGCCACCTCGCTGACTCGCCGGGCCGGTCTCGCGCGGCTCGCGCGGTTCCGCCAAGGCAGCGCAACGAACCTGCCGTTTCCCGATGGCTCGTGTGACCGGGTGTGCATGCTGCACGTCGGAATGAACATCTCCGACAAGGCGGCGCTGTTCAGCGAGATCCGGCGGGTACTGGTGGTCGGAGGGATATTCGGCGTCTACGACGTGATGCGCATTGGACCAGGCGAGGTCGCCTACCCAGTGCCGTGGGCGGCTACCTCGGCGACCAGCTTCCTCGCTGAACCACAGCGATACCGCGAACTGCTCGCGGAGGCCGGGTTAGCGGTGCACGCCGAACGTGATCGGCGGAGCTTCGCGATCGACGTCATTCGTGAGACACGAGCCCGGGTTGCCCAGGAGGGTCCGTCCGCGCTCGGCCTCCAGCTTGTCATGGGCCCTGACGCGGCGGTGAAGGTCGCGAACTTGGCCGACAGCCTTGAGCGGGCCGTGCTGGCTCCGACCGAGATGATCTGCTTCGCTCAGTAGTTAGCGTATGGCGCTAGGTGCGATGCTGTGTGTTACGGCCACGGCGGGTATTTCAGTCCGCAGAGTTTGCGGCGGCGGGCTGCGGCTGGGTCGCCGGCCGGGGTCTCACGTATCTTTTGGCGTCACTACGTAGCGGTCTCTTGTGGGGTTTATTGAAATCCTCTGATCGGCTGCTGGACTTTTTCTGTTCACCTTCGGAGCGCAGCGTTTCTCGATGGAATCCGTGTGCGGAAATGTCCGCTCCCGGTTACCGGTTCGACGAACTCTCTGTGAGCAAGACATCAGTGACGGTGTGGTTGGCATACCACTGGCCGCCTGCCGCTGACGTATGTGCTCGGGCAGTGGTCCGTGTATCCCTGCGCTGCAAAGGATAGTGAATGCGAAAGAGAAACCTGCTCCTGGTCGCCGGCGCGAGCCTGGCTACCTTGACCCTCACCGTTGGTACGGCCCTGGCCGTCCCGCCGTCGCCGCCGCCGGTCGGAGGGCCTTTTTCTCTCACTGTGCGGTGGTCTCCCAGTGGGTTGCCCCAGCCGGCGTCGGTAACGAACGGGCCGTGGACACTCGGCCAAGGTCCGGCAACCCTCGCTCACCAGAACAAAGGACTGTGCGACATCTTCCCGGGCGGGACGCTCCAGAACAATCCTGGCAAGAATCTCATGCAGCCCTACTATTTTCCGCAGGTCAAGGGTTTCGGGAATATACTGGAAGGCTATTTCGACTACCGGATCAAGGACACCGACGAGGCGATCGCGCACGGCACCTCCACCGACGGTGGGCTGACCTGGTCCGTTGATGGAGTGAAGCTGCGTCTCAACGGTACCTGCCCGGCCACCGATGCGTCGACGAACGCCAGCGGCAACGGCGATAACGGCCAGGGCCACCCGTTCGTCATGACGGTGCCGGCCCTGCCGATATCGAAGACGCTACTCTACACACTTGACCGCGTCTCGTCGGTGGGCGACAACGGTGGGCTGACAATCCACGACATCACCTCCGGATTCTCCGGGTTGAACGCTATCGAGCCGGTGACGACGGGCGCACCCGTTCCCG
This sequence comes from Pseudonocardiaceae bacterium, assembly GCA_050699895.1. GTDB lineage: Bacteria > Actinomycetota > Actinomycetes > Mycobacteriales > Pseudonocardiaceae. The sequence continues at coordinate 6,280 of JBOHFY010000118.1, read as the reverse complement.
CCGGGATCGCCCAGACCGCGGGACTGCAGAACCCTGATGGCATTCTGGGCGTGATCCCTGGCACAGGAACAGATCCCCGTTCCAACCCCACGAAGGTCCTTTACCTGAAGAAGCTGCAGGGGTCCAAGTCCTCGCCCGCCGCGGGCCTCGATCCGGCCAAGCTCTGCACCGACTCGCAGTCCCAGCCCTACACCAGCAAGAAGGCGAACTACGACAGCACCGAACTCCGGGTCGCGACGACCGCCGATGGGAAAACATTTACCGACGGCGGTCCCGTCAGTGGGCTGAACAACCCGAACGACAACGCCGGTACCGGCGGGTTCCGGTACGTCGGACCGAACGGCACGATCCTGAGGCAATTGGACGGCTCTTTCGGCCTGTTCTTCTCCGGAGGGGGCTGCCAGGACGGGGACAGCGACGCATACCACTTCATCGGGCATGCGCACTCCAGTGACGCTGTGCACTGGACTGTGGACAACGGAGCGTCCAATCCGCTCGTACAGGTTGACTACACCTACCCCACGACCAGTCCGCAGAAGTACTATGCGGGCCGGGTGTACAATCCGCAGGTGATCGTGAATGGCCTCGGCTCGGCCACATTGGTCTTCTCGGGGTACCGTACCGGCAAGCCACTGCCTGACGTTGGCACCGGCTTGGGTGTGCCACCCGCATACACCCCGGTCGCGACCGAGCCGGCGAACTACCGCACGATTATGGTGCAGCCGCTGCATTCCTGTATCGGTATTACAGGCCTCATCCCACTCCCGGGAGACCCCACGGGAGTCATCTGCCCGCCACCGCCCGCGCACTGACCAGTTCTACGGTTCCCGAACTCAACAGCAGCGCTCCCCAAGCTGTCCTGGGCAGCTCTGTTGTTGAGTTCGGGGCGCTGAGTCTCATGGCGCGATGAGCTGTCAAGACGTCCTCAGCGGGTGGTCGACAGCGGAGTTCAGCTGCGGGAACCTGGTGTGTGCAGCTGCGGTGAAGATCGCGTGGCCGGAGCTGTGGGTCTCGTGGAGGCCTTGGTCACACCTCTCGACTCTTAACTGATTCGTGACAGCTTTGGGTGTGTGAGTGGGTCAGGCTCGGCGTCATGGTCGAACCACGGACGTTGGAGGACGATCGATCGGGCAGGCGCGGTGGCTCGCTGGGTTGGCACCGGGAGCTCGTCGAGCTTGGGGCGCTGTTCTTGGCCGTCGCCCTCGCCGATCTGTTCGCCAACACCCTCGCGCACCGTCCACTCGGTCCGCTCGTGCTGATCGGCCTGGGCGTGTCGTTGCTGCTCAGCGCGGCGTTGCACCGCCGATACACACATCGTCCCGCCCGGCCGCCGGCCCTGCTCAGGGCGGCCCGTCCGGCGCTCGACGCCTCCGGTAGCGGCCGTGGGGCGGCTGGGGGGAGGAATCTGTGGCGCGTGCGGGCGGCGGTGCGTGACAATCCGGGCAGCCTCGCCGCGCTGGCCGCCAGCCTGGCCGGCCACGGCCTGAATATCCTGTCCGTCCAGGTCCACGTCGTAGCCGACGGGGCGGTTGACGAGTTCCTGCTCGAAGTACCCTCGGGCACCTCGTGCGGGGATATCGTCGCCGCGACCGAGACCGGCGGCGGGCGGGACGTGTATGCCGACCGTGCCGACATGCATGACCTCGTTGACGTCCCGACCCGCGTGCTGACGTTGGCCGCCCAGGCAACCGGCACTGAGGCGCAGCTGGCGGCGGCGCTGCGCGCGTTGCTCGGCGCGTCCACCGTCTGCCGGGAAGACCGGATCGGCGACGGCCAGGGTGGGTTGGACGAGTTGGACGGAACGACGATGCGGCTGAGTGATCCCGCAGGTGGGGTACTCACGTGTGAACGCACCACCCTGGCGTTCACTCCGGCCGAGTTCGCCCGTGCCCGGGCCCTGCGTGACCTGGCGCCTCCGCCGCCTCTCGCCCGGCTCACGTCGAACTACTGGGCTCGGCTACGACAGCAGGCAGCCAGCGAGCAGATGGCCGATCAGCACGACGACCACAATCCTAGGAGCAGCCAGTGATCGCGGCGGTCTCGCGACAACGGCAGCCACCTGTGCCGCTATGCCTCACGGGCCGTTGCGGACACCCGGCCCGCGCGAGCACGGCCGGCTGACCTGCACTAATGCCGGTCTGCGGGGATAGGTGCGGGAGGACACGGCCCGTGGGTCGACAGTTGGGCAATTTCTAGTCATACTTCTGACCATGACGACAATGCCGCTCGCTGATGTCAAGGCGCGCTTATCCGAGCTGGTGGGTAGGGTCCATGCTCATCACGAGCGGATCACGGTCACGGTGCACGGCCGACCGTCCGCCGTGTTAATCGCGGTAGCGGATCTGGAGGTGTTGCACGAGACATTGTCGGTTCTGTCTGATCCTGACACTCTGCGGCGCTTAGTTCAGTCCGACGCCGAGCTGGCGCGAGGTGAGGTAGTCGGCGCTGAGGAGTTGGCGGAGTCGATGGCGGTACGACGCCGACACTCGGCGTGAGTCACGGGTCGACGGAGCGCTTTTCGCTGCGCGTTACTCCGGCCGTTCGGCGAGCGCTCGTTGAGAGGCTTCCCGAGTCGGTCGCGTTCGCCGCGTTCGAGTTCATCAACGGACCACTGCTGGACAATCCGCACCGTGTTGGTAGACGCCTACTGGCGCCACTGGACGATCGGCACAGCGCTCGTCGCGGCAGTTACCGGATCATCTACCGGATCGACGACAAGGCGCGGACGGTCACGGTCGTAGATGTTGATCATCGGGGCGATGTTTACAAGCCCCACTGAGTGATATGGTCGGCCAAAGGGGCCCGTCGACGTTCGGCCCGGGCGAGTTCTCGACGGTCGGTTTGAGCTGCATCTCGCCGGCCCGTTCGAAGTTCAAGCTCGGCGCAGTTGTGGCCCTGGACCGGCTTGGCCTAGGTCGGTGGGTCATCTCTGGCCTGGGCCGCAGTTAGGTGGAGCGGGCGACCGGGATCGGACCCGGTGACGGGTGATGTGAGTGACCGCTGGTGACCCCTGGTGACCCTGTGAGGGGGCACGCGGGGGCACGCGCCCGCGCGGTCTGGCCAGCTTGTGGGGGATCGGCGTAGCGATGCTCGAAGCAGGGGAGTGAGTGGGGCCGAACGGCTTTGGCGACCGTGTGCGGTGTTGCCCCAACTCCGGCTATAGTCTCCGTGATACGGTGTATTACGATGGCTTGGTGGAGAGTGACCTGTACGACGGCGTACCGGTGGACCGGTTACCGATCGATGCGGTGGATGTTCCTGTTGTAGCGCACCTGCGGCGGTCGGATCGCTACAGCGGCGCTGTGGACATTGAGCCGGAGCATGCTGTTGAGGCGGTGTTCGATCCTCGTCGTCTGGTGGCTCGGGACCCGAAGTCGCGTACCGGTGAGGCGATCCGGGTGGTGGGTTACTCGGCGGGTATGGACCGGGTTCTGGTCGTGGTGCTGGTGCCCGATGGCCATCCACCGGGCGGGTTGTGGCATGTCGCCACGGCATGGCCGGCGGCTAGCCGCATGCGTCGCGTCTACGGTGGGAAGGGGAGCAAGGATGGCTGACAAGGAGCTTCTGGACCGCATCGCTGCGGCTGTTGAGGATGCTGAGGCGACGGCGGATGAGGAGCTGGAGTGGGCGCGGCATCGGGAGCCGGCGAAAATCCCTTCGGCGGTGTATAGCGTTCGCATTCCGGTTGATCGGATCGAGGAGCTGCGGCGGCTGGCGGCTGACCGTGGTGTCCAGCCCACAGTGTTGATCCGGGCGTGGGTGCTCGCACAGCTTGATGCTGCGCGCAGCCCTGAGGACTACGCGCAGCGCTGGGAACGTGACGTGCGCGCCACCGCGGAGCAGCTACGTAAATTGCTCGATGAGCGCCCTGGCGCTCCGTGCACGGAGGTGTCCTGAAGCCGTTGGGCCTGCTCAAGCAACGGTAAGGATCGGTGGACCGTGGTGGAGCGGGCGACCGGGATCGAACCGGCATGGCCAGCTTGGAAGGCTGGGGCTCTACCATTGAGCTACGCCCGCATGCCCCGCGGCGGCGGAGCGGGGCCAGTGTACCTGTTGTCCACTCCTCGGCGGGAAGCGTGCGGTGGTCGACGCGAGGCTCTGGTGGTCGCGTACGATGCGGTCGGCACTAGCCGGTGCACGGGGTGTGGCGCAGCTTGGTAGCGCACTCGCTTTGGGAGCGAGGGGCCGTGGGTTCAAATCCCGCCACCCCGACAGGGCAAGAGAATTTGGCGACGGCCCTGATCGGGCATCCCGGCGGGGGTGCTCCCGTTCGTTGCGGCGCCCCCAGCGGCCGGTTTGGCGCGCTCGCCTACACTCGGTTCACATCTCTCCTGTCCGGCGGCGACGACTCAGCCGGCGAGTTCCTATTTTCCCTTGAGGAGTACTCCGTGAAGAGCACCGTCGAACAGCTCAGCCCGACGCGGGTGAAGATCAACGTGGAGGTGCCGTTCGACGAGCTGAAGCCTGACTTCGACCGCGCTTATAAGAAGATCGCCCAGCGGGTCAGCATCCCGGGATTCCGGCCGGGCAAGGCGCCCGCCCGGATCTTGGAACAGCGGCTGGGCCGCAGTGTGGTGCTTGAAGAGGTGGTCAACGGGGTAGTGCCGGCGAAGTGGGCTGAGATCGTCTCCGCTGGCGAGGTTCACCCGATCGGCCGTCCGCAGATCGAGGTCACGAAGATCGAAGACGGGGACCACCTCGCGTTCACCGCCGAGGTCGACGTCCGGCCTGAGATCGAGATGCCGGTGTTCACCGAGCTCGCGGTGTCCGTCGACGACGTCGAGGTGACCGACGCCGAGGTCGACGAACAGCTTGACGGGCTGCGTTCCCGCTTCGGCACCGTCATCGGGGTCGAGCGTCCCGTGCGGGAGGGTGACTTCGTTGCGCTCGACCTGTCGGCCACTGTCGACGGCGAGGAGATCGCGGAGTTGGCGACCACTGACCTGACGTACCAGATCGGCTCGGGCGAGCTCATCGACGGCATCGACGACGCGCTGGTGGGGGCTGCGCAGGGCGAAGAGCGAGTGGTCACCACGGTGGTGGCCGCCGGGGAGCATGCCGGGCGCGACGCCGAGGTGACGGCGAAGATCCAGGCGGTGAAAGAGCGGGAGCTGCCCGCGGCCGACGACGAGTTCGCCCAGATGGCTAGTGAGTTCGACACCCTGGAGGAGCTCCGTGCCGATCTGCGCACGCGCCTGCGCCGGGTCAAGGCGCTGCAGCAGGGTGCTCAGGCTCGGGACAAGGTGCTCAAGGCGCTGCTTGCCACCACCGAGGTCCCGCTGCCGGAGTCGATCGTCGGCGCTGAGCTCGAGTCGCGCATGCACGACGCCCTGCACGCCTTCGAGCACGACAAGCAGCGCCTTGGCCGGTGGCTGGAGCAGCGGGGCCAGACCGAGGAGGAGTTCGAGACCGATCTGCGCATGGGGGCGCGGGAGACTGTTAAAGCCAACCTTTTGCTCGACGCGATCGCCGATGCCGAGGAGCTCTCGGTCACCTACGACGAGCTCACCGAGCGCATCGTCTACCAGGCGCAGCGCCGCGGCATCAGCCCCACCGAGTACGCCCAGCAGGCTCAGGAATCGGGCGAGTTGCACGCCATGTCCGCCAACGTGCGTCGCGGCAAGGCGCTGGACACCGTGGTGCGCCAAGCCACTGTCACCGACGGCTCCGGCAATCCTGTCGACGTCGACGCCCTGGCCGGCTCGGCGACCCTGGAGTAGGGCCGTGTCCCCGGGTGACCCAGCCCGGCGATTGGCGTAACGCTCTGAGCGAACTGTGGGCGCGCCAGGAAGTAGACGGCGTCCGCCTTCGTTAGGGTCGGCAGTGTCCACAGCATCGGAGTTCGGACCGATCTTCGAGCCGGACCCTCACTCACTGCGGGTGGACCTGATGACAGAAGGCAGGCACACGTGACTCTCGACCACATCGCCTCGGCCGTGCCGCCGCGGGACGCCCCCGCGATGCGGGCCGCCACGGCTGGCCTCAATCTGACCGACTCGGTTTATGAGCGACTGCTGCGCGAGCGCATCATCGTGCTCGGATCCCAGGTCGATGACAACATCGCCAACCAGATCTGGGCACAGCTCCTGCTGCTGGAGGCGGAGGATTCCAAGCAAGACATCCGGTTTTACATCAACTCGCCGGGCGGCTCGGTGACCGCGGGCATGGCTATTTACGACACCATGCAGTGCGTGCGGCCCAGCGTGGTGACCACCTGCGTGGGCCAGGTGGCCTCGATTGCCGCGGTGCTGCTGGCCGGCGGCGCGCCCAAGAAGCGTTT
>JBOHFY010000117.1:0-3529 GCA_050699895.1 Pseudonocardiaceae bacterium | reverse complement strand
GTGGATGGCCGACAACGCCGCCGACCTCGACCTAGGGTCGATGAGCCCGGCACTGGTCGGTGACCGGGTGCTCACCGTTGGCAAGCGCGGTGTCGGTTACCTGCTGGACGCCGCCCGGCTCGGCGGTATCGGCGGCCAGCTCACCAGCGGTGCGCTATGCCAAGCCTTCGGCGCCACCGCGGTGGCCGGCTCGACAGTCTACCTCCCGTGCACCGACAGCACCCGCGCGGTCGACGTCGACCCAGCCGGCGGCGTACACCTGCGCTGGACGGCACCGATACCAGCCGACGGGTCCCCCGTCGTCGGCGGCGGCGCGATCTGGGTCACCGACACCGACCACGGCACCCTCTACGCCCTAGACCCAGCGACAGGAACCCCCCGCCAACACATCGACCTAGGCACCCACCTCCCCCACTTCACCTCCCCCACCCTCTCGAACACCCACGCCTACCTAGGCACCACCACCGGCGTCACCGCGATCAACGTGCGCTGACGCCCCGCATTCAGCGGGCTCAGCGTGGTTACCGGCACCCCAATAACCCCGCGCAGCCCGCTGAATGCGGGGCGGTGGGGTTGAAGGTGGGGTTGAAAAGGGGAGCGGGGTGGCGGAGGGTGGGAGGGTGATGCGAGCGGTGTGGAAGGGTGCGCTGGGGTTCGGGATGGTGAGTATTCCGGTTCGGCTGTATTCGGCGATCGAGGACCGCGATGTGTCCTTTCACCAGGTGCACGACCAGGACGCCGGTCGGGTGCGCTACCAGCGGGTGTGCACGGTGTGCGGCGAGGAGGTCGCTTACGCCGACCTCGCCAAGGGCTTTGAGCTGCCCTCCGGCGAGACGGTGATGCTGACCGAGGAGGATTTCGCGAACCTGCCACTGCCCACGACCAAGATCGTGGAGTTGGCCGCCTTCGTGCCTGAGGATCAGGTCGATCCGCTCGCGCTGGCCCGCGGGTACTACCTGGAACCCGAGCCGACCGGCCGCAAGTCCTACGAGCTGCTTCGGGCCGCGCTGGAGGGCACCAAGCGAGTGGGCCTGGCCAAGATCACGCTGCGGAGCAAGGAGTCGCTGGCCGTGCTGCGGCCCCGCGGGGATGCCCTCGCGCTGCAGACGATGGTGTGGCCGGATGAGGTGCGCAAGGTCCCGTTCGACGTGCTGAGCCGGGAGATCTCCGTCAGCGACCTGGAGCGCAGGATGGCCGGCACTCTCATTGAGGCGATGGCCAGCGACTTCGCCCCCGAGGCTTATCAGGACGGGTACCGCGAGGCGCTGCTGGCCGTCATTGAGGCCAAGCTCACCGGCAAGGACGTCGCCGCCCGGCCGGCGCCAGCGCAGCCCGCCCCGCCGATGGACCTGATCACTGCTCTGCAGGCCTCGGTCGAAGCCGCCAAGACAGCCCGCGGCGAGCGGGCGAGCGTGCCCACACCGCGCACGCCCTCCGACACATCCGACAAGCGCACTCACCGGCGACGGTGAGGCGCGTGTTGGCGGGGACGACGATGCCAGATCTGGTGTGGCCGATGTTGCCGGTGGCGGGGTCGCTGCCGGGCGGGCCGGGCTGGGCCTTCGAGTTCAGCTGGGGCGGGTACCGCTGCCTGGCCAGCGCGCAGGCGGGCCGGATGTGCCTGTTCAGCGGCACGCATCGCGGCATCACCGCCGGGTATCCTGAGCTCCAGGCGTTCGCTGGGCGCCGCCGGATGCTGCTGGACGGCACGATCGTCGCCCTGGATTCCTGCGGCCGGCCCAGCCTCGCGCGGCTACAACGGCGGATGACTGTGCAACGCCCCACCGCGGTGGTGCTGCGCCGGGCACCGGTGACCTACTACGTGTTCGATGTGCTGAGCCTGGACGGCCAGTCCACCGTCGAGCTGCCCTACCAACGCCGTCGGGAGCTGCTGGCGGAACTGGAACTTGCCGAGGGACCAGTGGTGGCACCGCCCTGCTTCCTGGATACCGACGGCCAGACGGTGTTGGACACCGCCGCCCAGCACGGCCTGCCTGGCGTGATCGCCAAGCGCGTTGACTCGACATACCAGCCCGGCCGTTCGCGCAACTGGGTGCAGACCACGTTGCGACAGACTCAGGAAGTGATCATCGGCGGGTGGGTTCCTGAACGCCGCCGGGACGCCACGATTGGTGCGCTGCTCGTCGGCGTGCCCACCGACGAGGGCCTGCGCTACGTCGGCCAGGTCGGTACCGGTTTCAGCGAGGCGACCCGCCAGGAGCTGGGCGACCGGTTGGCCGAGCTGGCCGCGCCCGCCAGCCCCTTCGCCGATGAGGTGGCCCCGAAGCCTGGCCGGGTGGTGCACTGGGTGGCTCCTCGGCTGCTGGGCGAGGTGTCCTATCGACAATGGACCGCCCATGGCCGGCTCGGGCATCCCACCTGGCGCGGCCTGCGACCCGCCAAGCATGTGGCGGCGGTGCGGGCACCGGTCGTGCTCCGGGCCCGCGACGGCGATGGCGATGGCGCGGGAGATGACCAGCGGTTGGTCGCCGAGCTGGACCGCGCCGTCGCGCAGGTTCGTGCCGAGCTGCGGACGCTGCGGGACCAGATCTCCCCGCACTTCCTGCATAACACGATCAGCACCATCGTCGCCCTGGTCAGCACCGACCCGTCCCGGGCCCGTGACCTGCTGATTGTTTTTGCCGAGTTCGCCCGGTACTCCCTGCGCCGCGCTACCGAGACCACGCTGGACGAGGAGCTGGAGAACGTCGAGCGCTACCTGACGCTGCAACGGGCTCGCTTCGGGGAACGGCTTCAGGTGCAGCTCCACGTCACGCCCGGCGCGTTGCCCGTCGTGCTGCCCTTCCTGGCGCTCCAGCAGCTCGTCGACAACGCGGTGCGGGGTGGCATCGAGGGCAAGCAGCTCGGTGGCACCGTCACGCTCTCCGCGCGCCTTGACGGTGCCGACTGTGTGATCACCGTCAAGGACGACGGGCCCGGGCGAGAGGATGCTGACCTGCTGGCCACCCTCCGCACGATCGATGACCAGCTGCGCGACAGGTTCGGCGAGCGCTACGGCTTGGTTCTCGACCTCGCCCCGGGCACCGGCACCACGATCTCGCTGCGGGTGCCCACCGCCGGCCGAGCCGGCAATCCAACCACCGCCGTCAGATCCGACCGCTGAACAACGCGACGCCGTGCGGGGTGCGCACGGTCAGGGCGAACCGGCCCGCACCGCCGACGAAGACCCTGGTCAGGGTCACCGAGGTGTGCGGGACGATGGGGGCGCTGTACATCCAGTCACCCTCGGCGGACTCCGCGACCGGCGCGCGGTTGAGTGTCCCGGCGAAGGTGCTGGACACTGGGCTCCAGGCCCGCTCGGTGTTGTTGGTGAGCGTCACTGGGACCTGGATCACCGGCTCGCCGGTATGCGCCGAGGTACCCATCGTGGGCGCCCCGGCGACGATCGTGTTGCCGTCGCCGCAGGTCCACAGCTGGTCGAAGGCCAGCTGAGAGCCGCTCGGAGTCGGCGCCACGGGCACGGCGGTGGCGATGTGCTCGGCAGCGACCGCACTGTGCTGCTGAGAAC
>JBOHFY010000116.1:0-1517 GCA_050699895.1 Pseudonocardiaceae bacterium | reverse complement strand
TCGCGACCCAGCGCATGGTGAAGTCCTTGCCGCGGGGGCCCGTCCGGCCGGCGAGGCACTCGTCGACATAGCGCGTCACCGCCGGCTCCCAGAATCGGCTGTTCGAGGCGTTGATGGCGAACTCACTCGCGGCAGCCGGGATCTGGATCGCCGGATGGGTCAGGATGAACTCGCCGAGCTGGGGCTCGAGGGTAAATCCGTGCACACCCGTACCGACGGTCAAGACGATCATCGTCGAAGGGCCGTAGATCGCGTATCCGGCGCAGACCTGCTCCGACCCGGGCTGCAGGAAGTCTTCCGCGGCTGCGTTCGCACCCGGGTTCCTGGCCCGCAGGATCGAGAAGATGCTGCCGACCGAGAGGTTCACGTCGATGTTTGATGACCCGTCGAGCGGGTCGAACGCCAGGAGGTACTTGCCTCGGGGGTAGCGCTCCGGGATGGGATACGGTGCCGCCAGTTCCTCGGACACCATCCCGGAGACCAGGCCACCCCATTCATTGGCGCGCAGGAACAGGTCGTTGGCTACCAGGTCGAGTTTCTGCTGCGTCTCCCCCTGGACGTTGGTCGGCGCCGCGGCGCCGAGCACACCGCCCAGGGCACCGTAGGCCACCCGCTTGGCGATCGCCTTGCACGCAAGCGCGACATCAAGGATGAGCGAGTTCAAATCCCCGCTCGCGCCCGGATAGCGGCGCCGCTCCTCGATCAGGAACTGAGTGAGCGTCGTACGGTCAGTGAGCATGGCGTCCCTCAGCGTTCCGGTATCAGCAGACTAGCGCCTCAACGTCTGCCGACGTGATGAGAACGGCGCGGAAGTCGTTGACGTTGGTGAGGGTGGGGCCGGTCACGACCTGATCGCCGAGTGCGGCGAAGAACGTGTGCCCGTCGTTGTCGGCCAGCGCGGCCGCGGCGTCTACCCCAAGCCGCTCGGCGCGGCGCAGGGTGTCGGGTCCGACCAGCGCCCCAGCCACCTCTTCCACCCCGTCGACACCGTCGGTGTCGCAAGCGATGGCGTGCACGTTCGGTTCCCCGCGCAGGGCCAGGGCCAGCGACACCAGCAGCTCGACATTGCGGCCGCCGCGGCCGGTGCCGCGCACGGTCACTGTTGTCTCGCCGCCGGAGAGCAGCACGCAGGGCGCCGACGCCGGCTGGCCGTGGCGGCGCACCTGGCGGGCGATCCCGGCCAGCACGATCCCGACTTCCCGGGCCTCGCCCTCCAGCGAGTCGCTCAGGATCACCGGGATCACCCCGGCCCGCCGGGCCACCGCTGCGGCAGCTTCCAAGGACTGCTGCGGGGCGGCGATCACGTGGTTGGTGACCCGGGCCAGCCGAGGGTCGCCGGGACCCGGGCAGCCCGCAGCGCCCTCCAGGTGCGTCCGCACCGCCGGTGGCACCGGCACCCGGTGGACCGCCAGCGCCGCCAGCGCCTGCGCCGGGGTGGACACCTCCGCCACGGTGGGCCCGGAGGCGATGACGGCGGGATCGTCACCGGGCACGTCAGAGATCAGCAGGCCCACGGT
>JBOHFY010000115.1:0-11531 GCA_050699895.1 Pseudonocardiaceae bacterium | reverse complement strand
CGGCATGGGTGGCTCATCGCTGGCCCCGGAGGTGATCTGCGCCGGCGATCCCCAGATAAGGGGCTCGAGTCCGCTGACCGTGCTGGACACCACTGACCCCGGTCAAGTGGCCGACGCGATGGCGGGTGATCTGGAACGCACCGTGCTCGTGGTCTCCTCCAAATCAGGCTCCACGGTGGAGACCGACAGCCACCGGCGGGTGTTCGCCGCCGCGTTCGCCGCGGCCGGGCTGGACCCGGCGGCGCACCTGGTGGTGGTGACCGACCCGGGATCGCCCCTGCAGCGGATCGCGGAAGCGGAAGGCTACCGGGCGGTGATCACAGCCGACCCGAACGTGGGCGGGCGCTACTCGGCACTGACCGCCTTCGGCCTGGTCCCGGCCGGCCTGGCCGGTGCGGATATCGCGAGCCTGCTGGACGACGCGGCGCGCGAAGCCCCACTGCTCGCCGCCGACGACCCGGCTAACCCAGCGCTGCGGCTGGCCGCCGCGCTGGCTGCCGGGCATGCCGCCGGGGCCGAGAAGGTCGTGCTCGCCGACACCGGTTCGGGGATCATCGGCTTCGCCGACTGGGCCGAGCAGCTCATCGCCGAGTCCACCGGCAAGGACGGCACCGGCCTGTTGCCGGTCGTGGTGAACAACCCGGCCGCGCCGGGCTTCGCCGACGCCGGGCCGGACGCCACCCCCGTCGCGATCGGCCCGGGTGCGGCGACGGCCGCGGTGGCCATCGCCGGCACCCTGGGTGGGCAGATGCTGCTCTGGGAGCACGCGATCGCGGTGGTTGGCCGGCTGCTGGGGATCAACCCGTTCGACCAGCCAGACGTGGAGGCCGCGAAGGTCGCCGCCCGCGCGCAGCTCACGAGTGCCGCTGGGTCCACACCCGCGTTCGTCGACGGTGGCGTCGAGGTGCACCCCGTCGGGGACTGGCTGCCGGCCGGCGTTACCACGCTGCGCGACGCGCTGCGGGCACTGGTCGCCGCCACCCCGCGGCGGGGCTACCTCGCGGTGCAGGCGTATCTTGATCGTGTCGCCGACGCCTCCGCCGCGGTGCTCCGTACCGAACTGGCCCGCCACACCCAGCTGCAGACCACCTTCGGATGGGGCCCTCGCTTCCTGCACTCGACCGGTCAGTACCACAAGGGCGGCCACCAGAACGGGGCGTTCCTGCAGCTGACCGGCGGCCTTGAGGAGGATATCCCGGTGCCGGGGGCCGAGTTCACCCTTGGCGAGCTGCAGCTGGCCCAGGCTGTGGGCGACGCTGACGTGCTCGCCGCGCACGGCCGTCCGGTGCTGCGGCTGCACCTACTCGACCGGCCGGCCGGGCTGGTTGCGCTGATCAACACGCTGCGGGAGCCCCAGTGAGCCAGGAGCACACGTGAGCACAAAAAACAGGACGCCGGGCGGATGGGCGAACCCGCTGCTGGACGACCGGGACAAGCGACTACCCCGGATCGCCGGCCCGTGCGGGGTCATCGTCTTCGGCGTGACCGGGGACCTGTCCCGCAAGAAACTGATGCCGGCGATCTACGACCTGGCCAACCGCGGGCTGCTGCCGCCCGGTTTCGCGTTGGTCGGGTTCGCCCGCCGGAATTGGGACGATGAGAACTTCGCCGAGCTGGTCCACGACGCGGTCCGGGACCATTCTCGCACCCCGTTCCGGGAAGAGGTCTGGGCCCGGTTGTCCGAAGGCATCCGCTTCGTGCCGGGCAGCTTCGACGACGACGCCGCTTTCGACGAGCTCACGTCCGTGGTCGCGGATCTCGATCAGGAACGGGGTGCCGGCGGTAACCACGCTTTCTATCTGTCCATTCCACCCGCGATGTTCCCGGTGGTGCTCAAGCAGCTCGCCCGCACCGGCCTGGCGGAGCGCAACGGTGACCAGTGGCGCCGGGTGGTCATCGAGAAGCCGTTCGGGCACGATCTGCGCAGCGCCCGGGAGCTCAACGACATCGTCAGCGACGTGTTCTCCGAGGAGTCGGTATTCCGCATTGACCACTACCTCGGTAAGGAGACCGTCCAGAACATTCTCGCGCTGCGCTTCGCCAACCAGCTCTACGAGCCGATCTGGAACAACCACTACGTGGACCACGTGCAGATCACCATGGCCGAGGACATCGGGCTGGCCGGCCGCGCCGGCTATTACGACGGCATCGGAGCGGCCCGGGACGTGATCCAGAATCACCTGCTCCAACTGCTCGCCCTCACCGCGATGGAGGAACCGCTGTCCTTCTCTCCCGAATCGCTGCGCGGCGAGAAGATCAAGGTGCTCTCCGCGACCAAACTCATCGAGCCGCTGGACGAGACCACCGCCCGCGGCCAGTACACGGCCGGTTGGCAGGGCGGCAGCACAGTCGTCGGGGTACTTGAGGAATCCGGCTTCCACCCGGACTCCACCACCGAGACCTTCGCCGCGATCACGCTGCAGGTGGACACCCGGCGATGGGCTGGGGTGCCGTTCTTCCTGCGCACCGGCAAACGGTTAGGCCGGCGGGTCACCGAGATCGCGGTGATCTTCAAACGAGCGCCGCACCTGCCTTTCGAGACGACCATGACAGCGGAGCTGGGGCACAACGCCCTGGTCATCCGGATTCAACCGGACGAGGGCGTCACCATCCGGTTCGGCTCCAAGGTGCCGGGCACCGCGATGGAGGTCCGTGACGTCACGATGGACTTCCGTTATGGCACGGCGTTCACCGAGTCCTCGCCCGAGGCCTACGAACGCCTGCTGCTGGACGTCCTGCTCGGGGAACCGTCGCTGTTCCCGGTCAACGCCGAGGTGGAGCTGTCCTGGGCGATCCTGGACCCGGTGCTCGAACACTGGGCCAAGCAGGACGGGCCCGAGCCGTACGCCGCAGGCACCTGGGGGCCGCCGGCCGCGGACCGGATGATCGCCAAGGCCGGACGGACCTGGCGGCGGCCTTGATCACAGCGTGGGCCCGTTGGACAAGCTGATCACCGAAGACGACCGCGGCGGGGATCGATGTGTTGACATGCGATGCGTAGTGTTCGGCGCCACCGGCTACATCGGTGGCCGGCTCGTGCCCGCTCTGCTGGCCGCAGGTCATCACGTGCGTGCGGTTGCCCGCACCCCGAGCAAGCTGGACGAGGTGCCCTGGCGGGATCGGGTCGAGATCGTCACCGGAGACGTCACCAATCCCCGTAGCGTCCGGGACGCGATGGCCGGTCAGGACGTCGCCTACTACCTGGTGCATTCGCTCAATCGGCGTGACTTCGTCGCCGTTGACCGCAGCGGCGCCCACACCCTCGCCGCTGCGGCCCGCGCCGAGGGGGTGGCCCGCCTTGTGTACCTGGGCGGGATCACGCCCGACGCTGAGCACCTGTCCGACCATCTAGCCTCCCGCGCCGAGGTCGGGCAGATCCTGCTCGACTCCGATGTGCCGGCCATCGTGTTGCGGGCCGCGGCGATCCTAGGGTCTGGGTCGGCCAGCTTCGAGATCCTGCGTTATCTCACCGAACGGCTCCCGGCGATGGTCACACCACGCTGGGTACACAACCGCATCCAGCCCATCGCGGTCCGCGACGTGCTGCACTACCTGACCCACGCCGCCGCGCTGCCACCGGAGATCAACCGGGGCTTTGACATCGGTGGCCCCGATGTGCTGACCTACCTGGAGATGATGCGTCGATACGCGGTCGTGGCCGGGCTGCCCCGCCGCGTGGTGGTGCCGGTGCCGGTGCTGACCCCGTGGCTGTCGGCACAATGGGTGAACCTGGTCACCCCGGTGCCCCGCAGCATCGCCGTCCCGCTGATCGAGTCGCTGGTGCACGAAGTCGTCTGTCACGATCGTGACATCGCCGGCCACATCCCTGACCCCGAAGGCGGCCTGACCCACTACGAGCATGCCGTCGAGCTGGCACTGATACACATCCGCCAGGCCGAGGTGCCCACCCGCTGGTCGGACGCTTCCTGGCCGGGAGCGCCGTCGGATCCGCTGTCCACCGACCCCGACTGGTCCGGCGGTTCCCTCTACCAGGACATCCGCGAGCAGCGCTGCGCCGCCGACCCAAGCACCCTCTGGGATGTCATCGAATCCATCGGCGGCGAGCACGGCTGGTACTCCTTCCCGCTGGCGTGGTCGGTGCGCGGCTGGATCGACCGGCTCGCCGGCGGCGTCGGGTTGCGCCGCGGCCGCCGGGACCCCCGCCGGCTGCACGTCGGCGAAGCCTTGGACTGGTGGCGCGTGGAGTACCTCGACCGGCCCCGGCTGCTGCGGCTGCGCGCCGAGATGCTGCTGCCCGGCCGCGCCTGGCTTGAACTCGGGGTCATTCCTGACGGTGCCGGCGGCGCCCTCTACCAGCAGCGGGCGCTGTTCAAACCCCATGGGCTCGCCGGGCACCTGTACTGGAAAACGATCGCTCCCTTCCACGGCGTCGTCTTCGGCGGCATGGTCCGCAACATCACCGGCACCGCCGAGCACCACCACGGCCAGCACCAGGAGACGTCCGGATGAGAACCACCGGTAGGCCAGTGCGATGAGTGTGGCAATCGCGTTGTTCACCCGCGATCTGCGAGTGCACGACAATCCCGTGCTGCATGCCGCCTGCCGCGCCGCGACGGAGGTGGTGCCGCTGTTCGTGCTCGACACGGCGATCATCACCGGCGGCTCGATGTCGGCGAACCGAGCGACCTTTCTGGCCGAGGCGCTCGCCGACCTGGATGCCCACCTGCGGGACCGGCACGGGTTTCTGGTAGTTCGCTCCGGCTCGGTGGTCAAAGAAGTGTCGCGCATCGTCGCTGACCTGGGGGTCACTGAAGTCCATCTCGCCAGTGACGCCAGCGGCTACAGCGGGCGCCGCGAAGCGGAGCTGCGCGCGAGCCTGGCCAGCCAGGGCTGCCGGCTGCGGGTCCACGCCAACACGATCACTGTGGTGGAACCCGGCGCGATCACCCCCTCGGGTGGGGGTGCTCATTTCGCGGTCTTCACCCCTTACTACCGGCGTTGGGCCGCGGCGGGCACCCGCGGCCTGCTCACCGCACCCCACCGAATCACCGTGCCGCGCATCGCCACCGACCCCCTGCCCAGTGCCGAAGAAATCCACTCCGGCCAACGCTCGCCGCACCTGCCGCAGGGTGGTGAGACGGCGGGAGCGCGCATCCTGAGTGACTGGCTCGCGGGGCCGATCCATCAGTACGAGCAGGCCCATGACGACCTGGCCGCCGACGGCACTTCCCGGCTGTCGCCCTACCTGCATTTCGGCTGTGTCTCACCCACCGAGGCGGTGCGCGGCGCCGACCGGTCAACAGCGGGCGGCGAAGCCTTCATCCGGCAGCTGGCCTGGCGCGACTTCCATCACCAGGTCCTCGCGGCGCGTCCCGACACCACAACCACGGACTACCGCACCCGCCACGACCAATGGCGCCGTGACGACCTGGCCGCGCAAGCCTGGCGGGATGGCCGCACCGGCTATCCCATCGTCGATGCCGGCATGCGACAGCTCCACCACGAGGGGTGGATGCACAATCGCGCGCGCCTCATCACCGCCAGCTTTCTCACCAAAACCCTGTATCTCGACTGGCGCATCGGCGCCCGGCATTTCCTCGACCTGCTCGTCGACGCCGACGTCGCCAACAACCAGCTCAACTGGCAGTGGGCCGCGGGTACCGGCACCGACAGCCGACCCAATCGGATTCTCAACCCATTACGGCAGGCGCACCGCTACGACCCCACCGGTGACTACGTCCGCCGCTACCTGCCCGAACTCCAGGACATTCCCGGCGCGGCGGTGCACCAACCCTGGAAGCTGGACCCAGCTGTGCGGGCCCGCCTCCACTACCCCGACCCCATCATCGACCTTCGCGATGGCGCGGAGTACTTCCGCAATGCCCGGGACAAAACCGGTAACATCGCGCGAGACGAGCCTGGAGGCGAGCAATGATCGTCGACCTGCCTTCCACCACCACGTCAGCGGTGAACCACGCACTGATCGACGCCCGGGAGCGCAGCGGCGCGGTGACGCTGGGCCGGGTGCTCACGCTCGTGATTATCACCGATGACTCCGCGCAGGTGGAGAAGTCGATCGAGGCCGCCAACGAGGCCAGCATGGAGCATCCCTGCCGGGTGCTCGTGGTGGCCCGGGGCCTCAAGCGGGCCGGGGCCCGGCTGGACGCCCAGATCCGCGTCGGTGGCGACGCCGGCGCTTCCGAGGTGCTCGTGCTGCGCCTGTACGGCCCGCTGGCCGACCATGGAGACAGCGTGGTGGTGCCGCTGCTGCTACCGGACTGCCCGGTCGTCGCGTGGTGGCCAGGCGTGGCCCCCGCGATCCCCGCGCACGACCCCATCGGGAGGCTGGCGCAGCGCCGGATCACCGACGCCGCCGCGGCCCCCCACCCGATCAAGGCTCTCGAGAACCGCCGCACCTCCTACGCCGACGGGGACACCGACCTGGCGTGGTCCCGGATCACCCCGTGGCGCGCGCTGCTGGCCGCAGCCCTGGATCTGCCGCCCTATGAGGATGTCGAGGCGGTCACCGTGACCGGCGCGGCGGATAACCCGTCCGCCGACCTGCTCGCCGGCTGGCTGCGCTCCCGCCTGCACGTCCCGGTCCGGCGCCACACCGGCCCGCCCGGTGGCGGGATCAGCTCGGCGGTCCTGGAACGTCGCTGCGGCCCGGTGGCGTTGGTCCGGCCTGACGGGAAAGTCGGCACCCTGCGCCAGCCGGGCCAACCAGACCGCCGGGTGCCGTTGAGACGGCGCCCCGTGCGCGAGTGTCTCACCGAGGAGCTGCGCAGGCTGGATCCTGACGAGATCTACCAGGCCGCGCTGCAGGCGGTGACCGAGGTGGATGGCCGTCGCGGCGGCGCGGCAAAAGGCAGCCGACCCGGCGAGACCCGAAACCACCCGTGAGCCGTCCCGATGTGGTGGTACACGCCACGGCGGAGGCGCTGGCCGCCGCCGCGGCCGCCCGACTGGTGACCCGGATCGTGGACATCCAGACCGCCTCGGGGTCCGCATCGCTCGTCCTGACCGGAGGAGGCATGGGGATCGCGGTGCTCCGTACGCTGGCGAGCACCCAGGCGGCCGCGGCGGTGGACTGGCGAAGGGTGGATATCTACTGGGGCGACGAGCGATTCCTGCCCAGTGGCCACCCAGAGCGCAACGAGACTCAGGCTCGCGAGGCACTGCTCGATCACGTCGATGTGGACCCCGCCCGGGTCTACCCGATGGGGGCCTCGGACGGCCCCTGGGGGGACGACCCGGACGCCGCCGCCCAGGCCTACGAGGACCTGCTGCACAGCCGGCGCCGACCGGAGGACCGCGGCCCGGCGCCGTCGTTTGATATCTGCTGTCTGGGTGTCGGCGAGGAAGGCCACGTCGCTTCGGTGTTCCCCGGCTCCCCCGCGAGCTATGAGACTGAGCGCGCGGTAACCGGTGTGCGAGGCAGCCCCAAACCGCCGCCCAACCGGATCACCATGACCCTGCCCGCGATCCGGTGTGCCGCCGAGGTGTGGTTGATCGTCTCGGGGCCGGAGAAGGCCGCGGCGGTGACGATGGCGCTGCGCGGCGCGGGAGAGGTGCAGTTGCCCGCCGCGGGCGCGACAGGTCACCGCCGCACGCTGTGGCTGCTGGACCGGGCCGCCGCCACGAAGCTCCCCCCAGAACTCCTTACCCGCTGATGCCCCTGACGCCAGCCCTGGTGTATCTCGGAGCGCGAAGCGTTGGCTTATTGATCATCTTCGTGATGGCGCGGGTGAATTCGCGCAGTCTCCTCGACGTGCTCACGTCGTGGGACGCCGACTGGCTGCTCGCTATCGCGAAAAACGGTTACTCAGGAGTCTCACCGGATCATCTTGACTCATTTGGGCAGCACACGGAAACGACGGCGCTTGCTTTCTTCCCTGGATATCCTTACCTCGTCCGACTGTTGTCGAGCATGGGGGTCACCACCGTTGCGATGGCTTTTGCGGTGTCGCTGGTCGCCGGCATTTTCTGTGCGTACGGGCTGGTTGCGCTCACCGCCGCCCTGGGGCTGAGCCATCGCGCGGGGCTGGTCCTGATCGCGCTGTTCGCGTCGGCGCCATTGTCCATCGTGTTGTCGATGCCATACACCGAGGCTCTCTTCTGCGCCCTGGCCGTCTGGACGTTGGTTGGCCTCCTCACGGACCGCTGGATCCTCGCGGCGGGCCTGTGCATCCTCGCCGGGCTGGTTCGCCCGACCGGCGTGGTCCTCGCGATCGTCGTGTGCACCGCCGCCGCCAGACGGATCATCACGCGTGAGGCGACGGCGCGGGTCTGGCTGGCATTGCTGACCGCACCGCTCGGGATTGTCGGTTATCTCGGCTACGTAGCGGCGCGAACCGGCCGCCTGGACGGCTGGTTGCACCTCCAACACGAGGGTTGGGGATATTCATACGACCTCGGTTGGGCGACCGTGCACGACAGCGGCACCATCTTGGCGCATTCCGGCGACGCCATGCTCGTGATCACGGTCGCCGTGGTACTCGGATATCTGACGCTCGCGTCGCTGGCCGTCCACGACAAACTCAGCTGGCCGGTCGTGGCATACGGCATCGGTGCCACACTCATGGCCGTCCAGTCCAATGTGATCATGAACTCGAAGGCCCGACTCCTCCTGGTCGCGTTCACGCTACTCATCCCAGTCGCCACCCGAATAGCGAGAAAAAACACGACGACAGTCCTCATCGCCACTGTCGCCTACACGCTCGCGGGCAGCTGGTTCAGCGCATACTCGCTTATCGTATGGAAATACGCCATTTGACGGAATATTTATCTATCGTCGCGCGGGCGGAGCAACAAATCATGAAGCCGCAGGCTGATCTCGGCGGAAACAATCGGCTTACCCTCGACGAGCCACCACTGGTACAAGGCGCGATAGTGCTTTTCTCGCCTCGGGATGCCGCAGTCGCTGCCGAAGACGGCGCCTATGGCGCCGTTCTGTACCAGATACCCCGCGACGGCCGTGTGGTTCATCACCAACTCAGCACCGGATGCGTACCTGATCCGGGTGGTCTTGGCCGCATCCGTGACATGCCAACTCGTCACGAGCAGCGCTTCGACCGCTGCACCGTCCTTCCAGCAGGTCAGCCGCGCCTCGAACACCGACTCGGGGTCTTCGCCCAGCTGACGCAGCGACGTACGCTCAACAGGCTCGGCGAAGCGGTTGACCACGCTGAGCGCATTGATCCCGGAGTCGATCCAACTGTTACAGAATCTCAGCCTCGCGGATTCCCATTCGTCCTTGTACGGGTCGGAGAACGAAGCCTCGATCGCCACGGGCGCGCCGAGACTGTCCGCCCTGGCCCGCGCCACCTCCACCGCCCAACTCACTTCAGGGGAGAAAGACATGTGGTACGCCACCTCGACAGGCTGCCGGCGGCCGATTTCCCCGAGCACGCGTCTCGCATCCGCCAGGTTGGCGGCCACGGGTTTCTCGACCAGAAGGCGTGTAGCCGGGAAAGTCTCCGCGACGTGGCCGCAGACCGCAGCATGCGTCGGCGTCGGCGTCGCGACGACGACCACATCAGGATGATGATCGGCGCCCGCGTCCCGCACGGTTGCGTGGACGGGAATCTCGCGTCCGCGGAATGTCACTACGGACGACCCCCCGGAGTCCACACCGGCGACGACGTCGATTCTCGGGATCTGCTCCAGCACTGTGAGATGTGTCTGGGCTACCTCTCCGAGTCCGATGACGACGATCTCACGTGAGGCCTCAGGCTCCGTGACACTCATTGGGGGCGGACAGCCAGCCATCGCGCTCTGGCGGCGGTCTCACCCGCGATCCATCGCGTGCCGCCATCATGATCGCTGTCCCCGACACCAGCCCACCAGCCCACGATCTCGCTCCAGAAGCGGTTCCCCCCTAGATCGTCAGTTATCGCCGCGACCTGCGCTGCCGCTTCGCGGCCTCCGTCCGCGCCAGAGCGTGTGATCTCGTTGAATGCGCGCGCTACCCAACACCACACCAACCCGCCGGGATACCCGCACTCGCCTGTCATGGCCAGACCGCGCTCGATGTCAGCGTGGGCTTCGTCGAGACGACCCACGCTTGTCAACGCCACCGCCGTCGCCGCACGGAGCTTCACGATCTCTACCAGGTTGCGTAGCGCCTCGTTAATGTCGAGGGCACGCTCCGTGATGTCCAGAGCAGCCGTGGGCCGGGACCAAGCCAACGTCTGTACGAGATCAGTGAGCGCTTTCCCCTCGGCGCCGATATTGACGGTCTCACGCGCCAGGTCGAGAGCCTCCCGATAGCTCGCCTCCGCGCGATCGAATAATCCATTGACGCGATACACATGGCCCCGCAGCCGCAGTATTTCGCCTCGAATCTCCGTCGCCTCGTGCGGCAGCTGATCTAATTCTGACAACGCCTCCACGAACCGGCCCTGAAGGAAGGAGTAGTCAGCGAGCCAATACCCGGCATCCGAGTCGAAGTCACCAGGAGTCTCCCGCAGCACCCGGTAGTCCGACCTGGCGTCGGCGTATCGTCCAGCGACGCGAAGCGCGTGCGCCCGATGCAGGAGCAGGAAGCGATGCAACTTCTGCGGCAGGTCTGGCCGACCAAGCGCGGCGCCCATCAGTGTGATAGCGCCGTCCACACGACCGGATCGCCGTTGCCTGGCGCCGTGAACGCCGATGAGGAGTGCGGAGACCGGACCGTCACCCTCGCTCGGCAGATCGGCGAGCAAGCCCCATCCTCCCGAGGCGAGAAGCCGCTGCACCTCATCGACCAGCCAGTCGAAGAACTGCTCGGTGAGAAGGCACAGCTGAATTGCCTGCCGTACTGCCGCCACGTGGGTGCTGCGGTCTCCCGATGCCGCCGCCGATATCGCCGTCATCTGGAGGTACACCACGACTCGGCCCGCGACGTCAGCACGCTCCCGCGCGGACCACGAGTCGCGCAGGTCGGTGTCGGCGTGGCGAATCGCATCACGGAGAATCGCGTGTAACGAATAGCGCCACGCCCGGTTCGGATCGAATTCAAGGAACGGTCGGTCCTTGAATCTCCGGACCGCGGCATCGGGAACGCCCGGACAGGCGGCCCTGAGTGCCTCGAGGTCGAAATCCTCGAGTAGGGCCGCCGCGCGCAACAGATCGCGCTCACCCGACTCGAGGTCACGAAGTATCTGCGCGGCCACAGCCGGCAGCGGCTGACCGAAGTCACCCTCGGTCGGCGTCTCTCCCCGCCCGATGATATCGAGGTAGATGGTGACCGCCAAGTCGAGGTACAGCGGCAGGCCGGCACTTGCCGCCACAATCCGTCGGCGGATCCCCTCGGGAATCGCCGGCCGGTCATGCTGAGTCAACGCGGCCGCCAGATAGCCGTCCGCATCGCCCGGGGAGAGGTAACCGATGAGATGCTGGCGCGGTTCATCATCGAGATAGCCCGCCACCAAGTTGGGCCAGCGTTGCGCGCCGACGAAATCGAGCTCATCGGTCCGAACGAGATCCGCCCAGTCCACCCGGTTTCTTCCGGTGATCACGAATAAGACGTTCGGCATCAGGAAAACCGAACGCTGGAGCCATCGCTCCAGATCTCGAGTGTACCGCGA
>JBOHFY010000114.1:0-6449 GCA_050699895.1 Pseudonocardiaceae bacterium | reverse complement strand
CGGCCGCCGAGCTGGACCGCCTGGGCGCCGCCCGCGGCCGGAACGCCAGCGATGCCGCCTAGACCCCCGCGGTTCGGTGATGTGTGGACCATCACGGGCGGGGTGCTGGGCCCAGAGCCGTGGCTGGTCGTCTCCAACGACCTGTACCTGGAGCTCAACGAGGACAACATGCTGGCCGTCCCGATCCGCGACACCACCCGACCCGGGTCCCGGGTGGTCACCGAACCGATCCCCGACGTGGGCCAGGCGGTGCTGGATCGCCTCAGCGCGTTACCCCGAACCTGGCTGACCGGCGATGCCCCGGTCGCCGAGCTGCATCCCGACCGGCACGCCGAGGTCGGCCGCCGGATCCGCAACCTGATCGGACCCTGAACCCGGCCCCACAACGAGTCCCCCTCAAAGCCTTGACTTGCGCTGGTCCGCGCTGCGGCGAACGTCACGAGCGGCCTGGCGAACAGGGGTGGACGGGGGCAGTGGTCGGGCCAACAACGAAGGGAGAGAAACTATGCCGGGTCCCGACCAACGTGTCCCGGGCAAACGTTTGCCAGCCTGGTTCTTCCGCGGCGGCTACCTGCTGTTCGTGGCGCTCGTGGTCGTGTGCATGCTCCTTGGGCCGACCGATCAACACGACCTCGCCACGTAGCCTCCCCCACTACGGGCGGGGGTCGGGCGTGCTGAGGGGGCGGCGTCGGTGTTGTTGTTGGTGGGTGGGAAATATCGTTATGAAGAATTCCGTCCATCCGCCCATGCGGACGCGTACCAGTTCGTATTTCTCCGGGTCGAGGCAGGCGGCGGTGAACGTCTTTGGGTCTGCGCACGTGACGGTAAGTAGGTTGGAGCCGGCACCGTTGGCGAACGCCGTGATGACACGGACCAGGTCCTCGAGGGGGAAGTTCTCCCGGATATTGGCGTCTGTGGGCGCGATGTCCCACAGGGCGTCGGTGCCCTTGCCAGTGAAGCCGTTCAGCGCCGCGAGGAAGCCGGTTTCTTGGTGGTCGACGGGCCGGTCCGCGAGGCTTGGTGTAGGGCTGAGGTTCGAGGCGAGGGGCTTGCCTGAGCGTCGGCCCTCCGCCGAGGCGCCGCACATCGCGCCGAACTCGACGTAATTCTCGAAGGTTCCCGCGCCCGGCTGGATCTGGAGGCCGAACGGGTGCTCCGGCGTGCCAATTCGCGTGGCCAGCTCGACCATTGTGCGCGCGGTGGGCAGGGCCGGATCCGTGAACACCGTGACGACGGTGTCCGACACGCGGCGCAGGATCTCGTCACCAAAAACGTCGATGTCTTGGTGGCCTCTGCCGTACTTCGGCAGTGCTATAGCGACCGCCCGCAAGTCTCGGAACCGCTCCGCTCGCGCGGCGATCCGGCCCTGGCCGGCCAGCGTACTGACGAACGGCTCGGTCATTGACTCGCCCCAGTCACAGATCAGCGCCTCGAGGAGTTCAGGTAGCGAGGTCACCGCCGTGGTGGGGTCGAACACGAGGTGCCGCACGGCGTACAGGGAGTTGATCGCGTTGGGCAGGGCGGTGAAGCACGGTCCGATCACGTTGAACCGCGCCCCGCCCGCGTAGTAGTCCAGCCCCTTCTCGACGCAGTCGTCCACGAAACACGACAGCAGCGGCGAGGGGCACACCGCGCTCATCTGTCCGAAGGCGGCGAGCTGGCCGTCGACCTGTTTGGCGTACATCCACGATAAATGACGGAAGAACAGGTTGAGCACGTCATCGAACGAGGTGAGGTCCTTCGGGTTCGCCGAGGTGAAGGACACCCGTTGGCCTCGGAAGTACATCGGGCCGGCGGTGAGCCAGGATTTGCCTTGGTTCAGCGCGGCCTCCAGCACTAGTAACGTGTTGAGGCCACCTAGGGTGAACCAGTTCTTCCCGACGAACTGGGGCTCGTAGCATCCATCGCACGCGTAGTCCCGCGCCACGCTCAGCGGGACCTCGCTGCGCCACCGGTCCCCGGCCTTCTCCCGGACTGGTGTGACGGCGGTGGCCGTGGTGCCCTCGCCGATGCGCTCACCACTGCGCACGAGCCCCGGGATGATCTTCTTGTCGTTGAGCAGGATCGGGTGGGCACCGCCGCTGAGTAAGGCCAGCGCCGCCTCGTGGGCGTACTCCCCCGGCATATCCGGTCGGACGCGCAGCGACAGGCAGGGCGCGTTGAGCGGCAGCCGGCGCGCGGCGCGCAGGCACAGCATGGTCACCTGGTTATAGGCGGGAGTGCCGCTGCCCTCGGCGTCGTCGGGGAGGGTGCCGCCCACCGTGACCTGCTGGACCCACTGGTTGGTAGCCGCGCCCTGCGGGTAGTTGCCGCTCTGACCGCCCATGGCCATGTTACCGAAGGGCTGGTGGTCCTCCACGAACATGCGGTTCCACTGGACCTTCTCGCCGAGCTTGAGCCAGAAGCAGTCGATGATCTCCTGCGCCTGGTCATCATTCATGATGCCCTGCGCCAGGTCGCTCTCGTAGTACGGCAGCAGGAGCTGGTCGAGCCGGCCTACCGCGGTGGGCTCGCCGACCAGGTGCAGGCAGGAATGCAGCGTGAAGATCAGCTGGGCCGCTTCCAGGAGCGTGTCGGGCCGCTGGTTGGCCAGCTTGCTCATCCTGGCCTGGATGGCGAGGAGGTTCTCCCGCTCGGCCCGTTGCGAGAGCGGCGTGTCGTGGGCGAGTTCGGCCGCCAGCCGGGCGAAGGCGAGGCAGTGGTCGCGCACGCCTTCCAGAGCCAGGATGACGGCCCGGTAGAACCGCTGCTTCGCCACGTCCGTCGTGCCCGCGAGCTTCTCGGCGACCTCGGCGGTCAGGCCGTCGATGCCTTTGTCCAGCAGGCGCTGGTAACCGGGGACGACGTGGCCGACGCCGGAGGCGGCGCTCAGGCCCAGGAAGAAGTTCTCTAGCTTCTCCTCGTCGCGGGTGTAGTCGATCACGTACTTACCCTGGCCAAGTCCCAAGTTGGGCATGCCGCCGACGATCAGTTCCGCTGGATCGATGTGGTAGGTGTCCGCGCCGTTGATCCAGTTGTCGTGTTCCTGACGCCGGCCCCGAAACCCGTAGTCATGGCTGGGGAACACGCGGCCCAGCCCGATCTTGATGGTCCACCCCATGCGCTCCATGACCGGCAGTTCCATGACGGCCTTCGCTTGCTCGGCGCCGAAGTAGCGCTCCACGTAGACCGAGAGGTGCTCGAGTTCCTGCTGCGCGCGGTCGAAGTACCAGTTATCCTGCCAGCGGGAGAACATGGCGCCGAGCAGCCGGAGCACCCGGCGAGACGGCGGTCGGAAACGCGCGCGTTCCTTGCCGGACATCGTCGCCATCCGGTACAGGTAGTCGCGGTGGTTGTAATACATGTAACCGTTCGCCGACCGCTCGGTGAAGTGCCGGTCCAGGCGCGACCAGTCCACCCCGGGGAACCGCTCCCAGTTAGTGTCATCCCGCGCCGGCGGGACCGTCGGTTCGAGGTCGAGGTTGTCCTGGTTGGGGATGAAGTAGAAACCGCCGAGGTCCGACTGGACGGTCGACAGCAACCGGTCGGCCATGAAGCCCGTCTTGTCGCCGATCTGGCGCCGCATGATGGCTTCCAGGACCCGCACACTGCTCGCGTAGCCCGCGAAGTAAATACCGTACTCGTCGCGCAGGCTCGCGCCCTTGGCCCGCAGGTCGTCGTTCTCAGTCGCGGTCGACTGGCCGAAGGGCAAGCCGAGCCGCAACACCCGCATGGTGTTACCGGCCTCGTCTTGGGCGCGGGCGCACTTGATGTGGCTACGGTCGTCCCGGGACGGCACGATGACGTCGTCGATGGTGCGGCCCACCAAGTCCTCGATCTGGTCAGGCCCCATGTTCAGGATGTGCTCCCAGTTGATCGCGAAGCGCTGGGCCAGCACGAACGAGGATCCGGCGTACGCCGGATCCTCGGACCCGGCGAGGATGTGTTTCTGGATGCTCACCGGATCGGTCGGGTTGTTCAGGTTCTCGGAAAACCGGCAGCCGAGCACCTTACCGCCGAGTTTGTCGTCTCGCACGGACTTCGTCGCCGCCACCTGGTATTCGGTCCGGCGAGGGTCGACACAAGCCTCGTCCGCCAGTAACTGGCTGAGATACTCGAACACTGCGGGGCAGTGGTCCTCCCGGTCCGATTTGATGTGGAACCAGAGATCAGCCTGGGAGTCGATGAAGGTGCCGTGGGACAGGTGGAACACCGCGGACGACGCGTCGGTGCCATCAGCGCCCACGCCACCGGAGGGGAACAGCAGCCGCATGCCGGCGGGCGGCGGGACGCCGTCTTGCGCGCACCACTGCCGCCACAACTGGAATCCAACACCCACCACGGCGGTCGTGTTAGCGCTGCCAAACTGCTCGTGGATCATGGTGCGCACGGCCTTCAGCACCCGCGACAACGCTGCCCTGGTGACCGGTTTCCCCGTCCCGTCCGGCGTGCGCCAGAAAGTCGCGAACAGAGCGTGCGGCGCCGGGTAGACCAGGCCACGCTGCATGAGCCACCAAACGTCGTGGCCGACCGGACCGTCCTCAGCGGCGAACAGATCCCGCGCGCCAGCGTCCCCTAACGGGGCCGACAACGACTCCGCCACATCGGTACGGGACTGCGAATGAGTCACGATGATCCCTCCAGGGAGTCGTCGATCGCTTCCGGGTGACATCGGCGGGACACACGTCCCACCACGGTCGCGCTGGAAACTCCGCACCCAAGGGAACACAGGAGAAACGGGTACGGCAAAACCGATTAGATATAGGGAGAAAAACGCCTAAAGTGATCGCTGTAAAATAGGGACGAAAAACTCCTGGAACCGTTCCCGGCAACACCGTCCGGACACCCGCCTGTCACGCATACTCATGCTGGCAGAATTCGCCGATCCTGTCAGCGCCCAAGACGGCCATTACCCACGACAGGCGCGACAATTAGCCCGGTCGTGACCCACCGACCGCGCACCGTCACCGACGGCCAGACCCGGCAACCCACGCCCATCGCCAGCGAAGACCCCTCAAAAAAAGATCGTAATAGCAGCTCAGGCCATGCGCGCCACGGTGGGGCACGCCTAGCGTGCCTCATGGGGAGTGTCGGGCCGTTGTAGACGGGGTGTCGTTAAGGAAGTCACCAGGAGCCACCAACGGTGGTATATTGTCGGCACCATGCGCGGCTGGCGCCGCGCGTGGTGCTCCAGACAGATCCCAGCGCCGCAAACGATCAATGTTGTGACCAGGCGCAACAACCGCGTTGGCGGCTCCTGGTGGCTTCCTTAACGAGACCCCGATCCGATCAAACAGATCGCGCCGACGAGGGGGTGGCGGGTGCGACGGGTCCGTCTCGCTCTCGCTGGGTGGCGTTGGCTGGGAGCTGCGTTCGTCATCGGTCTTGCGGTGACGCTCGGCGTGTTCGCGCTGGTCCGATGGTCGGCTACGGATGAGGCGAGCGAGGTGCCCACCCTGGTCGTCGCCGAGAATGCTTGCGGGCGGGGTTGGACCGTCCGGGAGCCGGGTGCGCAAACGCTGATATTGCACAACACTGGCGGCGTGGCCGCCGACGCGCAGCTCATCGATGCGGCCACGGGGAAGGTACTCATCGACGTCGAGGGAATCGGGTCCGGCGCCACTGTGCCGGTTCGGGTCAGTTTGGGTGGCGGGCGGTACGCGCTTCGTTGTGTGTTCGACGAGTTGGGTGCGGTGACCGGTCCCACCGTGCGTATCGCCGGTCCAGCTGGGCCGGCGGGAGTGATTCCGGTGACCCGCGCTGATCTGCTCGCCGCGGTGCGGGCTTATCAGGCATCGGTGGTGGCTGGCATGGCGCCGCTGGTCGCCGACGTCGCCTCGCTCCAGACCGCGGTCCGGTTGGGCGATCGCGCGGCGGCACGCCGGGCATGGTTGCCCGCGATGCTGGACTACCAGCGTCTCGGCGCCGCATACGGCGCTTTCGGTGATCTGGACGCCGCGATCGACGGAACTCCCGACGGCCTGCCTGGTGGTGTGAACGACTCGCGCTTCACCGGGTTCCGCAGGCTGGAGTACGGGCTGTGGCACGACCAGCCGATGGCCGCGCTGGTGCCGGTCGCCGATGCGCTGTCGGCCTCGGTCACCAGGCTGCGGGACCAGGCTCCAGAGATGCCCGTGGATGGGCTCGACCTGACCCGGCGGGTGCACGAGATCTTGGAGGACACCGAGCGATTCGAGCTGACCGGCGGCTCAGACCAGGGAAGCGGGTCCAGCCTCGCCATCGCGCGTGCCCAGGTGCAGGCCACCCAGATGGCGCTCGAGCCGCTGGTGGCGCTGTTGGTGACCAGATACCCAGCACTGCCCCAGGTCGACCCCGCGTTACGTCGGCTGGCCGCTGACCTGGACGCGACCGACCACGCCGGTGCTTGGACGCCGGTCCAGGCGCTGGATCCATTTTGCATCGGTGTTCGTGTTGTTTGGGTCCTCATTCTTTTGGATGTACGTGGGAAC
>JBOHFY010000113.1:0-2743 GCA_050699895.1 Pseudonocardiaceae bacterium | reverse complement strand
GGTCCGGGGCAACGGCGGGCACGCCGGTCGGGTCGCGCTGTGGGTGGCCGACGTCGATCCCTACGCCACGCCACCGCTGCGCACTCCGCTGCTGGACGTGACGTGCTGGGACGCGTGGCGGCCGGTGCCGTTCGGTCGGGATGCTCGGGACCGCCGCATCACCCTTCCGCTGGTGTGGACCTCCCTGCTCGTCGGCGCGATCCCCCGCCAAGGCAAAACCTTCGCCACCCGCCTCGCTGCTGCCGGGCTGGTCCTCGACCCGCACACCCGTCTTTATGTGGCTGATTTCAAGGCCGGGAAGGACTGGGACGCCGCCGCTCAGGTCGCGCACCGGTTCATGTCCGGCGACGAACCCGCCCACGTCCTCACCCTCGCCGCGTGGCTGGTCGAACTCGTCACCGAAGTCCAAGACCGCTACCGGCGCATGCGCGAACTCGACAACCAGACCTGCCCCGAATCGAAAATCACCCCCGAGATGTCCCGCGACCCAGCACTGAATATGCCCATCACCGGCATCTTCATCGACGAAGTCCAAGTCCCCCTCGAAGAACGCACACTCGTAGAATTACAGGGCAAAAAAATCCCCGCCGGTCAGTA
Organism: Pseudonocardiaceae bacterium; assembly: GCA_050699895.1. Taxonomy (GTDB): domain Bacteria; phylum Actinomycetota; class Actinomycetes; order Mycobacteriales; family Pseudonocardiaceae. The sequence continues at coordinate 2,146 of JBOHFY010000113.1, read as the reverse complement.
CATCGGCGAACTCCTCACCTGGCTGGCCAAGAAAGGACCCGCCGCCGGAATCGTGCTCGTCCTGGCCACCCAACGACCGGACTCGAAAACCATCCCGACACAGTTACGGGCCGTCCTCGGCTCTCGGTTCGCACTGCGGGTCATGGACTGGCACGACAGCAACATCATCCTCGGCGAGCAGATGAACACCCGCGGCTGGGACAGCAGCCGACTACTACCCTCCCACAAGGGCGTCGGCATCCTCCGCCCCGACGGCGACACCGTCACCGGCGCCGGTGCGCTCGCCGTCATGGTCCGCACCGACTACATGCCCAACAACGACTGGGCCACACTCTGCGAGCGCGGCCGGGACCTACGCGCAGCGGCCGGTACCCTCACCGGCCACGCCATCGGCACCGCCACCGTCCCCGCGCTCGACCCGGCCACCGTCGCTCACGTCATCGGGGCAAGCCAGCTCACCTACGAGGAGCCGCCGGCCTCTGATCTGCCGGAGCCGCTCGCCTCGGTGGTCGAATACCTTGGAGCAGATCTCAACGACGACGGCCGCGAGTTCATCCCCACCGCTGAGCTCGTTGACGCGCTCGACGTGGAACCGACCGCGTTCGGTCGGCAGATGGGCGACCTCGACTGCCGCCCGCGCCGGGGCCACGTCATCAACGACGACGGCACGACCCGGCAAGCTCGGGGCTACCTCACCGCCGATATCCGAACCGCTATCGCAGCCCAGCAAGACGAGCCGGAGCCCGAGGACGACCCAGCGTGAACCCGTCACATTCGGCGGTAACCCGTCACAGCCGCTGTGACGGGTTACCGCACACTCCAAGCTGCGGAAATGTCTTGTGTGACGGGTTTCCTGACCCCCATCAGACCCGTCACAACCCGTCACGAACGGTGCCAGATGGGCCCTGATGGGACGCGGGCTCAGCGGTGACGGGTCCGGGATCTTTCCCTTTCCTGGGGATGACCTTGATTTTTCGGCGGGGTCGTGTGGCTTCCTTCGCGAGGCGTGAGGCGATCTCTCCCACGGTGCGCTGGGCGCGGTCGCGTGGCTGGGGATGGTGGCGTCCGCGCTGGTGGCGACGATGCCACGAGTCGGCTGCCGCTCGGAGGGCCGCGACCGCCACGATGGCGAGGAGGGGGCTCCACACGCCAATGAGAGCGACGGTGATCAGCGTGTCGACGGATGCCCCGAGGAGGTCTGAGCCACGGTCACCCGGTAGGCGTCGCGGGGCGGGTTGGGTGCGCCGCGGCGCGTGACCGTCAGCTGGGTGGCGTTTAGTCCGCCAATGGCCAGGAGGGGCTTGGTGTGCTTGCCCACGTGTGCACCTCATGTCCGCAGTCAGTGGAGTCACGACCGGGAGCCGGGGTCGGGGTTCCACCAGGCTCCCGGCCGTGACGTGGTGCCCCGGCGGCGTTGTTGGGCAGGCGCGGCACCAGGACACCCTGCTCAGTCGCCCTCTGCGACGAGCTGAAATAATCTTGCGCCAAGCGCGGTATCAGCGACAAGGACACCGGGCCGCCATCAGAACGCCACAGACCCGCCCTACCCAGGAGGTGAGCAAGATTGGCCGACCGGTCACCACGGACACTGCTCGAACAACACATCCGCCAGCTCTGCATGACCCACGAGGAATTCGTGCAGCACGCCCAAGACTTCGCCCAGGACAACCGCGAACCGGGAACGCTGAGCCTGCGGCACCTTCAACGACTCCTCAGCGGCCAACCCCTCGGCGCGCTCCGACCAGCCACCGCGCGACTACTCGAACGACTCCTCGGCGAGCCCATCACGACCCTCCTCACACCACCGAAGCCCGTCGCCAACGACAGCGAGAATCCCGCCAGCGAACTGCGCCAACTACTCGGCATCGCCCGGCGCGTCGATCCTTCGGTTATCACTCTTCTGCACCAGCAACTCGACGACATCCGCCGACTCGACCGGCAACTCGGTGCGATCGTGGTCCGGGATGAACTTAATACCAAGATCCGGCAGGTCGAGCGGCTCGCCGCGTACAGCCTTGCTCCGGGCACCCGGGAACCGCTCGCCGCGCTGCTCTCCGAGATGCACACCCTCGCCGGATGGCAAGCACTCGACCTCGGCGACGTACTCCATTCCTGGCAACACTATGAACACTCCCGATCCGCCGCC
>JBOHFY010000112.1:0-7337 GCA_050699895.1 Pseudonocardiaceae bacterium | reverse complement strand
GTCCTCGGCCATCTGCAGCATGCGCTGGATCCGCGCGGTCGCGGCGGCCAGCGGGGACCGCTGCAAACGGTCGAGCTCGGTGGCCGCTTCCTCGGCTTCACGACGCAGCTGTTCGAACTTCTCGTTGACGTCGGCGGCCCGCCGCAGCGCGGCGTCGCGTTCAGCTCCGATGCTCGCGGCGCGCGCTGTCAGAACGTTGACATGGTCGAGGACCTGATGGCGGTCGAACCCACGCAACACGATCTCGAACGGCGGGGGTAAGGGAACGACCTCGTCCCGGGTTCCGTGCATGTGGCCGGATGGTAGCCCCGGTGCTCATCGGGCCGCGCTGAGCACCGCGAGCTCAACCTGCTCGCGTACCTCAGGCGGTAGCGCACTGTCACCCCCGGGGCAACCGGGACCGGTCAGGCCGAACGAGTCCACCACGGAGCTACCCAGCGTGACGACCCGCGCCCAACGGACCGCGACCGCGGTGCTCCCCAACGCCGCGGCAACCCGGTGCAGCAACCCGATCCGGTCAGTGGTGCGCAGCTCGAGGACCATCGCTCCGGTCGCTTCGTCGTCAAACCACAGCACCTTGGTCGCGACGTCTCCGAACCCCGTTTCGGACGCCGGGATCTCGCCATAGTCACGCTCCTTGGCGACCAAGGCGTCCGCCAGCGCCAACGTGCCCTCCAGCGCCCGCAGCACATCCTGACGCAGCAGCGCGGCGTCCGGCGGGCGGCCAAAGCGCGGCGAGACGGTGAAGCTGTTCACCGCCGCGGACCCCCCGGGGAGCTCGACGACCCGGATGTCCGCCGCGTGGACCTGCAGCGAATGCAGCGCCAGCACTCCGGTGGCCAGGGCGAGCATACCGGGCCAGCCAGGAGTCATGACCATGACGACGTTGGTCGCGCCCGACCCCGCCGGGGAGCTCGCCGCCACGTGCGGCGAGCCGCTCGCGATGACCCGCTCCGCGAGTGCGCGATGCTCAGCGGTGAGCGGCTCCGGTGCCGGCACAGGCCGGCCGGCCAACACCGCGCGGCAGCGCGCGGCGAGGTCGCGGATCAGGCCGGCGCGCCACTCGGTCCAGACACCAGGGCCGGTGGCCACGCTGTCCGCCTCGGCCAACGCGACTAACAACTCCAGCAAGGTTAGATCCCCGCCGAGGGTGTCGACCACCCGCCGCGCGGTCGCGGGATCGTCGAGGTCTCGGCGGGTCGCGGTGTGCGGTAACAGCAGGTGGTGGCGTACCATCGCGCGGAGTGTCTCGACGTCCGAGCTCGGCAGCCCGATCCGGTGCCCGATCTGCTCGGCGAGAGCCGCGCCGAGGATGCTGTGGTCACCGCCGCGACCCTTGCCCAGGTCGTGCAGCAGCGCGCCGAGCAGGAGCAGGTCCGGGCGAGCGACCGTGGTGGTCAGCCGAGCCGCCTGCGCCACGGCCTCGACGAGATGCCGGTCCACGGTCCACACATGTGCCCGATCCCGAGGAGGCAGGTCACGCACCGCACCCCATTCCGGGAACAGCCGGCCCCACAGTCCGGTGCGGTCCATAGCCTCGATCACATCCACCACCGGCGGCCCGGCACCCAGCAGCGACAGCAACTCCTCCAGCGCCGGTCGCGGCCACGGTCGACGCAGCTCCGGCGCGGTGTCGGCGAGGGTATTGAGGGTGCCGGTAGCGACCGGCATACCAGTTCGCGCCGCCGTCGCCGCGACTCGCAGGGCCAGCGCCGGATCCCGCGCCGGGTTGGCGTCGCGGGCCAGCGCCACCTGGCCACCGTGCTCGACTACCCCGTCGTCCAACGGGCGGCGCTGCGGTCCCCGCCTGAAGTTGCGTAGCCCGGTCAGCCGCCCGCGCCCACGAGGAGGTAGGGCGGCCCGGGCGGTGCGTAACCCGACATCCACCGCGTAGACGACGGTCCGGGCCGCTCCGGACAGACTCCTGGCCAGGTCGAACCGGTCACCGAGCGCCAGCGCCGCGGCCACCTCGTCAGCCTCCTGCGCGTGCAGCACATCGCGGCCTCGGCCGGCGAGCCGGTGCAGTTCGGTGCGCACGTCCAGCAGCAGGTCACGCGCCGCGCACACGTCCGGCCCGGCCCGGTTGGCGAGTTGACCGGCGGATAACGCGTCCAGCAGCTGCACGTCCCGCAACCCGCCGTGGCCGTTCTTGAGGTCTGGTTCCACCCGGTGCGCGATGTCGCCGCTGCGCAGCCAGCGCTGCCGCGTTGCCTCGGCGAGCTCGTCGAGCCGGCCGCGGATCCCCGTGCGCCAGTCCCGCCGCACGGCGGTATCCATCGCGGTGAACAACGCACCGTCGCCGGCGATCAAACGGGCGTCCAGCAACCCCAACGCGGCGCGCAGGTCAGTGGCCGCCACCTGGACAGCCTGTCCCACGGTTCGCACGCTGTGGTCCAGTTCGATGCGGGCGTCCCACAGCGGGTACCACAGCGAGTTCGCGAGCTCGACCACGTCGCGCTGGCCATCATGCAACAGCATCAGGTCCAGGTCGGAGTACGGCACGACCTCGCGCCGGCCCAGGGCACCCACCGCGACCAGCGCGCTGCCGGGCCCGACGCCCACCGCCGCGCAACGGGAGGTAAGCCACAGCTCGTAGAGGTCAGCCAGCGCTGCCCGCAGCGCCTCGGCGCTGCGCTGGCGCTGCCGGGGATTCGCGCTGAGCAGAGCGACTCGGGCTCTGAGCAGGTCGGCCGCGGCAGCGTCCGGGCCACTACCACCGTGAGGCAGGGCCCCCGAGCGCGCCATCGCCGTCCCTTGTCGTCTCGCCGTTAGAGCGCGTCCACGCCGCGCTCCCCGGTTCGTACCCGGACCACGGTCTCCACCGAGGTAACCCAGATCTTCCCGTCCCCGATCTTCCCGGTCCGGGCCGCCTCGACCAGCGCATCAATGGTCTTGTCCACCTGCACGTCGTCCACCACGACCTCGACCCGGATCTTGGGCACGAAGTCCACCGAGTACTCCGCGCCCCGGTAAACCTCGGTGTGCCCCTTCTGCCGACCGTGTCCCTGTACCTCACTGACCGTCATCCCCAGCACCCCGACCTGTTCCAGGGCGCCCTTGATGTCCTCCAGCGTGAACGGCTTGACGATCGCGGTCACCAGCTTCATCGCCACTCACCCTTCCTGACCGGCCGAGGCCGGCATCTTGCTCGTGGGGAGCGCCGCGGCCCGACTATGGGCGGATCCACTCCCGGTAAAGATCGAGCTGAGCTCGTAACCGGCCTCGGCGTGCTCGGTCTCGTCGATACCGGCCCGCTCGGCCTCGTCGTCCACCCGCAGACCGATAGTGTGCTTCAGCGCCAACGCGATGATCAAAGCCCCGACGAACGAGAAGATCATCACGGCGATTGCGGCCACCGCTTGGCGCCACAACTGATCGGCGCCTCCGCCGTAGAACAGGCCATTGACCCCGGCGGGCGCCGCGGCGGTAGCGAAGAAGCCAACTGACAGTGTGCCCGCCACACCGCCGATGAGGTGCACGCCGACCACGTCGAGCGAGTCGTCGAAGCCGAACCGGAACTTGATGCTGACCGCGAGCGCGCACACCACGCCGGCGATCGTTCCCACCGCGATCGCGCCAAGGGGGGAGACCGAGGAGCAGGACGGGGTGATGGCAACCAGACCGGCCACGACACCAGAGGCGGCACCGAGGCTGGTGGGCCGGCCGTCCCGGATGCGCTCAACCAGCAGCCAGGCCAGCATCGCCGCGCAGGTGGCCCCCGCGGTGTTGATGAAGGTAATGCCGGCGGCACCGTCCGCGCGCAGGGCCGATCCGGCGTTGAAGCCAAACCAGCCGAACCACAGCAGTCCCGCCCCGAGCATGACGAAGGGCAGGTTGTGCGGGCGCATGGCCTCCCGCGGCCAGCCGCGACGCCTGCCGAGCACCAGACACAGCGCCAGACCCGCGGCACCGGCGTTGATGTGCACCGCTGTTCCGCCGGCGAAGTCGATCGCTTTGAGCCGGTTGGTGATCCACCCACCGACCGGAGCGCTGCCCCCATCGGCCGAGAACACCCAGTGCGCGACCGGGAAGTACACCACCGTCGCCCAGAGCGCGGCGAACGCCAGCCACGGCCCGAACCGCAGCCGGTCGGCCACGGCACCCGACACCAGAGCGACGGTGATGATCGCGAACATCGCCTGGAACGCCACGAACACCGTCGCCGGGATGGTCCCCACCAGCGAGATCGGGACGTGGGCGCCGCTCGCGGCAAGCTTGGTGCCGTACAGGCCACTGAGCCCGGCGTGCTCCGCCGGGTTGCCAAGCAGACCGGAGCCGACATCGTTGCCGAATGCCTCCGAGTAGCCGTAGAGCACCCAGAGCACGCCCACGACACCCATCGCGGACGCGCTCATCATCATCATGTTCAGGACGCTCTTCGAGCGGACCATGCCGCCGTAGAAGAACGCCAGTCCCGGAGTCATGAGCAGCACCAGGGCGGAGCTGGCGAGCATCCAGGCAGTGTCACCAGTGTCTGGCACAGCTTCACTCCTCTGTGTCGATCGTCTCACCACGATCGGGTGGTTCGTGTGAAAAGAGTGAACAGCAGGTGTTTCGCTCAAGGGCACGAAATGTTGCGGCTACATTAACTGTCGTTGGTCGTCCTGTTACGTCCAGCCTGCGGAGGCGACCTGGGCTACCTGCCGCTGCCCGCACCTGAGGGAGGGCTCAGTCTAACAACGCGTCCACGAAGGCAGCGGGCTCGAATGGCGCAAGATCGTCGACTCCCTCGCCGAGGCCCACCAGCTTGACCGGCACTCCCAGCTCGCGCTGCACGTGGAAGACGATGCCGCCCTTGGCGGTACCGTCCAGCTTGGTCAGCACGATACCGGTGACATCGACGACCTCGCGGAACACCTTGGCCTGGATCATCCCATTCTGACCTGTGGTGGCGTCCAGCACCAGCAGCACCTCATCCACCTCGGTCTGCTTGGAGATCACCCGTTTGACCTTGCCCAGCTCGTCCATCAGGTCGGTCTTGGTGTGCAGCCGACCGGCGGTATCGATCAACACCGTGTCCACACCGTCCGCGCTACCCCGCTTGACCGCGTCGAATGCCACGCTGGCCGGGTCGGCGCCCTCGGCACCTCGCACGACCTCCGCGCCGGCGCGCTCACCCCAGGTAACCAGCTGGTCGACAGCGGCGGCCCGGAAAGTGTCGGCCGCACCGAGCAGTACCCGTCGGCCGTCGGCAACCAGCGCCCGGGCCAACTTGCCAGTGGTGGTTGTCTTACCGGTGCCGTTCACCCCGGCGATCAGCACCACTCCAGGGACACTCGCGCCGTCGGCGCCCTGGTGCGGCAACGCCCGCACGGCACGGTCCAGCTCCGGACGCAGCGCCTCGATCAGCACGTCACGAAGCGCCGCCCGGGCCTGCTCGGCGGTCCGCACGCCGCGCGCGGCAAGTTCGGCGCGCAGCCGCTCCACGATCTCGCCGGTGGTGGCCGCGCCGAGATCGGCAAGCAGCAGGGTGTCCTCCACGTCAGTCCAGGAATCCTCGTCGAGATCACCCGCGCCGAGTAGGCCCAGCAGGCTCTGGCCGAACGCCGAGCGGGACCGGGACAGCCGACCACGCAGCCGCAACAGCCGACCTGCCGGGGCATCGATCCGTTCCACCAGCGTGGGTGCTGGCCCCGCGAGAACCGGCTCAGGGAGAACCAACTCAGGGAGAACCGGTTGCGCGACTGCCGGTATGGGCGGGGCCGGTGTGGTCGGGGCCGCAGGAACAACACTCGCTGGTGGGGCCAGATCTGCCGTCGGCGCGGGCGATGTGGGTTTCGGCGCCGCCGGCGCAGGGACGGAGGGTTTCGGCGGCGCCTGCACCGGGGGTTTCGGCGGCGCAGGGGCCGGGGGTTGTGGCGGCGCCTGCGCGGGAGGTTGTAGCGGGGCCTGCACCGGGGGTTGTGGTGGGGCAGGCGCGGAAGCTTGCGGCGCGGCGAGTGCGGGTGCGGGTGGCGCCTGTGCGGGTGGCTTCGGCGGAGCCGGGGCGGAAGCCCGCGGCGGGGTCGAGACCTTCGGCGGGACCGGGGTCTGTGGCGGGGCCGGGGTCTGTGGCGGAGCCGGCGGGCCGCCTCCGCCGGAGGAAAAGCTGATGGAGCCGCCAGCCTGATAACGGCGAGGCGCCGGGGGGGCCTCCACCTGCTGGTCGGGCTTCTCGGCGATGCTGATCCGCCGACGGCGAGCCAGCAACAGGCCCACAGCCAGCGCGACAAACAGCACCACCGCGATGGCGACAGCAATCCAGATCACGCTCGGCACTAGACCATCCTGGCATCCACTCGCGCGGTGAGCAGCAGTGGTCAGCCACCGCCCGGCACAAACCGACCAGCGGTTACTCATGAGGATGTTTCGCCACCCGCTGGAGAGGTCCCCGCCATCATCTGCCCATGACTAAGGTCACGAGGGCAGCCAACGGCCGCGCCCGGCACACCTGGAGGACACGGCGCGCCTCCGCAAACCGCGGTAGTGGTTCGCTTCAGAAGGGTGGGATGTCGGCGCTGGAGTCAGGTGCCGGCGGTGGGTGAGGTTCCGGTGGAGGCTCTGCCCAGATTTCGGCGTCTTCCCAGTCGACGTCGACCGGGATCAGCAGCGGGACCACAGGCCGGTGGGGGGCGAGGGGCTCGGGTAGCGGTTGCAGGATCGGGGATGGTGACCTGTGGTATTCGTGGCCCAGGCGGCTGGTCCAGTGGAAGTGGCCGGGTTGGGGTTGATGCAGCCGCCAGCCGCCTTCGTGTTTCAGGCGGTGGTCATGTCGGCAGGCGTTGCCGAGGTTACTCTCGGTAGTCGGTCCGCCGTGGCCCTGGTCGCGGGTATGGTCTTTATCGGCGGTGCGGGCGGGAGCGCGGCAGCCGATCATGACGCAGGACCGGTCACGGGTTTCCAAGTAGCGGCTTAACGCGGCACCGGGGACGCGGCGATGAGTGTCGCGGTCCCGGTTGGTGGTGCCTCGGTCGAGCTGGTGGAGGAGGTCGGTCACGACGTCGGCCCAGGCACCCAACTCGGTGGGGCGCTCGCCCAGAGCGCACAGGGTGGCGGCCGGGATTTGCAGCTCTACGATCGAGCGGCAGCTCACCATGCGGGTCGGCGATCCGGTGGGTCGGGCGCGGGTGATTCCGCAGTGCAGTAACTGGCCGTGCTCGTCGGTGATCGCGAAGCGCCACTGGCCATGAGCCAGGGTGGTGGCGAGGTCGCGGGCTAGTTCGGCGTGTACGGGTCCCCAACCGGCCAGCTCGCCGGGGTATTGGTCGTGCCCGAGCAGAGTGGACAGCCGCGCCCGCAGTTCCATTCCCGCGCCCGCCGGGCCGCGCGGCGCCAGCTGATCGGTCGCGCAGCCCGCG
>JBOHFY010000111.1:0-3007 GCA_050699895.1 Pseudonocardiaceae bacterium | reverse complement strand
CCCCTGGACCCAAGCATGGGAACTTCACGCCGCTGCCGCCGCTGCGGCGCGGTACCTCGGCGACCAGCTCGGTGAAGCGAACGCCCTCAAAGATCTAGGGCTCGTGTTGCTGGCGACTGGAGACTATCCGGGTGCGGCCCAGGTGCTGGGGCAGGCCCTGGGCCTTTACCGTGACATCGGCCACCGGCACGGCGAGGCGGACGCCCTCAACCATCTGGGGATCGTCCGACAGATGACCGGGGACTATCCGGGTGCGGCCCAGGTGCTGGAGCAGGCCCTGGGCCTTTACCGCGATCTCGGTGGCCGGCTCGGCGAAGCGGAGGTGCTCAACCATAGTGGAACGCTGCACAGAAAATTAGGGAATCCTGAGCAAGCGTTGGCCGACCACCACTGTGCCCTGGAGCTCGCCCGTGCGGTGGGCAGTCCACTGGAGCAGGCACGTGCCCTGGACGGAGCGGGCCGATGCGCCCTCGACAGGGGAGACACCGCGACCGCCGTGACCCAATTTCGGCAGGCGCTGGAGATCTACCAGCGCCTCGGCGTGCCCGAGGCCACTCAGCTCGCGACCGACCTGGCGGATCTGGACGCTAAGTAACACTGCAACGGCACTTCGGCCAGTCATTTGGTTTGCCCTACTGATGCCCACTGGTGATCGTCGAAAGTGAGCTGTGGCCGTGCGATAGTGCACTGTCACAGCTCACTTTCAACGATCAAGCTACGGTTACAACGCGGTGGGGCTACCGAAACATCGAAGTACCGTTGCGGTACCACGCTGGATGGCAGGTCCGGCGACGGGCTCGGGGTGTCCGTCATCGCCGGACCTGCCTGCTCAGGAGGTGGCGTTCAGGGCGCCGCGAGGTTATGCTCGGCGTGGTTTGTGGGGCGCGTTTACTGCTCCCGTTGTCTCAGCCACTCCCGCACGTCCACCAGGCTGCACTTCTTGCCCGTGCTGGTGAGCAGTTGCCACCACACCACGTCCAAGCCTTGGCGCAGGGCGAATGCCAGAGCGCGGCACACGATGCATCGGGGCCGCCAGTGCCAGAATCGCCACGTCCATCGTGACCAACCGCAAAAATGGCACTGGCTCCGCTTGTTGACCCGATGCTGTTCCAGCAGAGTGACAGCAAAGGTGAGCAGCCGCACGGTATTTTCGGCCGGTGCGGCCGGGGGCTGAGCACCACGGAGCTCGTCCGCCAACTGCTCCAACTGCTGCCAGAGCACCCGATACCTCGTCTGCCACACACTGCTCACAACTGCGGGTGGCGCACTGCGCTGGTTCCGGTATCCGCACAGAGTAGCGGGTCGCTCCCGAAAGCCGCCGCGAGTGCCTCCCGGAGTGGAGTGGCATCTGCAGCGCACACGTAGGCACTCGGCCCGGCTCGCCAGCCTTGCAGGAACAACGCGCCGTCGCCCATATCGGCCACCAGTACTGTCGGTGGCACGGCCGTGCCAGGGCGGATGCAGTACCCGATACCGTCTCCGCCTACGTCGCCGGTGTCGGCATGTGGTTTGCTCATGCGCTCCGCTTCCGTCCTGGTCTCGTCGGGACGGCGCCCAGCACCGGGGCCGTGCCGATAGCGTCGGGTGTTCTACTGTCGGTAGTCGAGCGGGCGTGGGTGGGTGTGAAACGCGGTCGAAAGGGGGCAGCGCAGTGCTAGGTGATGTCAGGCTCGGAGCGGTCCTGCGGGAGTTGCGGACAGCGCGCGGGTTGACGCTGGCCACAGTGGCCCGGCAGGCCAGATGTACGTTGTCGCTCGTCTCGTATATCGAGTCGGGGCACCGTGCGCTGCAGCCGTGGCTGGCGCGGGAGCTGGATCGGATCTATCGAACGGGTAGCGTGGTCGCATCCCTGGCGCGGGGCTCTGGCGGCACCCCGGAGGGGGACCTCGCTTCCGGGGTGCCCACGAGGGACGTGTTTGTGGTACTGCTGCCGCAAGGAGGTGTCGCAATGCCCCTTTCCCGACGGGAAGTGCTGACGGCTCTCGGTCTCGGGACGGTGACCGGCGGGCTGCACGGTGAGTTCGAACGTGCGCTGGACGCTATTCAGCCCGATGGTGATGTCCTGCAGTCCCTCCAGGATGCGTTTGATGGTTTCAAGGAAGCCGCCCGGATACTGCCGCCACACCGGATTATTGACGGAATGACGGGTAACGTCGCCATTCTGGATGGGTTGCGCCGCCGAGCGGCTGATGCGGACCGGAACCGTTACAGCGCGCTGCAGGCCCATTACGCCGAATCGCTGAGCTGGTTGAGTGAGGAGGCGGGAGATCTGCCGGGCGCGATGTGGTGGATCGACCGAGCATCGCAGTGGGCACTGTCCGCAGGCTGGTCAGGGATGACGACGGGGGCTTGCATCCGGCGCTCGATGATGGTCATGAGTTTTTCCGGTGGCGGGCTTCGGGTTGTCGATGAAGCACGGCCTGTGCTCGATATGTCTCAGGCGTCACCCCGGATGAAGGGGTTGGCGGCCAAGCAGATGGCTTCCGGATATGCGCTGGCGGGTAACCGGGACGAGAGCCGCCGCGCCCTCGATGCGGCGATGGACTGGCTTGCCCAACCAGTTCGTGAGGACGACGCGTTTCTCGGCCAGCTCATCGCGATAAACGATGATCTCCTTGCCGTCTACCAGACGACGTGTGATGTCTACCTCGGCTACGGCGCTCGGGTCATTCCGGTGCTGGAACCCCGGATGGAGTCACTGGCCGGGTCGTCGTTCCGCAGAGCCACCATCACTCGGGTCAAGCTTGCGCGGGCGTACGCCAATGCCGGTCAGCCGGAGGAAGCGTGCCGGGTGGCGTGGGACACCCTCGACGCCATTGAGCGGATCGACTCGCAATCCGCCCGCAATGAACTGCGCCGCGCGGTGCCCGTCCTGAATCGGTGGCATGGCCGCGGTGATGTCCAAGAAGTCGTTCACCGGCTGGGTACCTAACCGCGCAGCTGGGTGTTCGCGGTTGCGCGGGTGAGATCACGGTTTGTGTGCGTTGCGCGACACATTCTGTCGCGC
>JBOHFY010000110.1:0-31933 GCA_050699895.1 Pseudonocardiaceae bacterium | reverse complement strand
GGTGTGATCACCGGCTGCGTAGCGGGTCCAGGTTTCGCCGACCTCGGCGACTAGTCGGGCGGTGTAGTCGTGGGTGTAGCCGAGCATTCTGGGCGACGACGGGCGCCGGTGCTTGCGGGACGAGCTGCCGCGGTGCTGCTGTCCGGCCGTTGAGGACGGGGATTCCGTGCTGGCGTAGACGTCTCTCGACCGCGTCCGGGGTCATGGGCTTGGCCGCCGCGCCGGCCGGGGAACAGCCAGCGGGCGTTGGAGTTGGTCGCGGTGGTGAGGTTGAGCCGGTTGTCGATGTGCTTGTCGAGTAGCTCGGCGAAGGGTTCCGGGAGTGGTGTCGGCGGGTCGCCCAGCATGATGCTGATCTGGCTGTCGTGGTGGAGGATGTCGTCGGTGGTCAGCTGCGGCATCCGGGTCAGGGGCTGGGCGAGCAGCATCAACGTTGCGGCGACTCGAGTGAGCAGCGGAATGTCGTTGTCGGTGAGCAGCCGGTGGATCGTGGCCAGGCATTGCTGCCGGCTCAGCGGCGACGGGTTGCGAGTGTGCTGGTGGAGGATCGTCACCAGGGTCATGAGCTTGTCGCGCATCGACCAGCGCGGGGCATCAGCAGATCCCGCAGGTAGGCCACTGATCGCCGGGGCGAGAGGCCATTGAGCGTGTCGTGCGTTGAGCGGTGTGCTCGGGTCAGCCAGGGTGCGGAGGAGCTGCTGGACGTGGGGGTTTGCGATCCGAGTTAGCCCGCTGGACGGGTCGGGTCATGCGCCGCAAGCCCTCGAGGAACGCCACCAGTTCTGGGCGAACTGCACCGGTGCCGTCGTCGAGCTGGTTGCGGAGCCGGTCGGCCAGCACGCACCGACAGCACAGGCCTTCGAGTTGGAGACGGGACTCGGTGCGGCAGCGAGTGCAGTGATAGTCGCCGGGGATGCCAGCGCAGTCAACGCAGAGTTGGCTACCGTCCGGGGCGATGCCTGGTGTCCCGTTCTCGAAGCAGGCTGGGTTGATGCGTCGTCGTCCTGCCTGCCCGTTATGCTGCTGCCTCCAGTCGCTTGGCAGTCGTGCCGAATGGGAGGCGAGGTCATGGTCATCGGTTTCGTCTCGTTGTCTGTGCTCGTTATACTGCTCGCACTTGCGAATCTCGGAACTATGCGTGAGATTGTTGTGCTGCGAAGCGAGCTGGCATCGTTCGCCCAATTAGCCCTACTCCGCCAAGTCCGCCGTGGATGGAGCATGGCCAACCACCCGATGCGCTAGTTCAGCTTCACGATGGGCTGGCGAATGAGCCGGGACGCCAGGTTCTACTTCTGTTTATCGAGAGCAACTGTCCAACATGTCGAGCGCTTGTTTCCGAACTGAGCCAAAGCGATTTTCCGAACACGGTTCGCGAAAGGCTTGTGTGTATCTTTCCGGATGGGCAGGTTGATGACTCCCGAACCGCGTCACTATCCAACAAGATCAACATTTCAGCGTTTGCCTGTGTCTTTGACGACGGAAACCGACTTCACTCTGCGGCTGGCATCTACGGAACCCCCTCCGCGCTACTCATGACCCGCGACAAGGGTCTGGACTTCAAGGCGGGAGTAAACCTCGAATGGATACGACATCGAGTAGTCCGACCGGTACCAACGGGTCCGCCCGCCACGTAGACCCCGGGCGCATCTTGCCAAAATATTCACGGCTATCGCGGCGAAAATTTGGTGAATTCTTCGGCTTGGTGGTGACGGTGGTTGCCGGGAGTCTCGGCGGCTTGGTGGGGTACGTCCCAAGAGCCTACGCCGCACCCCCGCACTGCGACTTTGACTACGAGCCTCTCCAAGGCTGTCAATGTTACCCTGGTCAGCCAACTTGTGCTTGCCTCGGTATCTGCTCAGCAACGGAATCTCGATGCCAGTGGGGCCCGCGCCCAGGCGAAGACTACTGTGTAGTGTACAATTTTAGCCCAGGTATCCATTCCTGGGGCCAGAGCAGTTGGTAGCTGCAATGGCGCGAACGGTGTTGGCTACTGCTGTGGAGTCTATTGCTAACTTTCTTCCTGTAGTATTCGCCTCGGGTTTGACCGACAAGGAGGTGCCTGGTGGAGTGGAAGACGTGGAGCCCCCTGTCGGGGCGCGAGTAGCCAGCGGAGGTTCAGCAGGGGAACCTGAATCGCACGACGCCGTCATTGCTGATGACTATGTCGATCGAGGTGTATGGAACGACGGCACGCGACATAGCGATACAGTGGGGACATTTTTTGGTCGAGGGTAGTCCTACTACGACTGTTACTCGTCAGCGAATTCTGGAGGCGGTCATCGAAGCTCTTCACTTGGAGGGCGACAAGCTCACTAAGATTGAAGGGCCGGTCGAGGGTTTGACGTAGACAGGCCGCCGTGGTGAGCCGAGTCGGATTCGGGATTCAATGATGGATGTAGCGGCACCGATTGCGCTAGGGTTTTTTTGGTTAGCCTCCTGCGCATTGAAACTGAGAAGATTTACGGACTTTCGTGAAGACATGCGAGCGATGGTCTCAACTGATTCTCGAATCCTCGCCGGTGCGTTGGTGATGGTCGAGGGAGTTCTTGGTCTTACATTGACCCTCAATCTGACTAACCGGGTTGCAGGCTGCCTGAGCCTGGCTTTGTTGCTTGCCTTTACTGTTTCGTTCCTGATCCGTGCGGTAAGGACCTCCTCGTTGACCTGTGCATGTTTCGGGCTCCGACTACATACACGGCATCGACCAAGTCATGACCTTCGGCTAGCGTCGGTGATCCGCGACTGTCTAAGGCCGGCGACGCTCGCTGCGCGGAATGCCGCGTTCGTGTCCTTGGCGGCAGCGGTCGCCAAGGACACGGCGTACTTGTCAGAACTTGCTGGATTCGTATTCGTGACGATGTTCGCGGCCACGGTAACGAGCATCGTCACGGCGAGAAACGACGTGTCGCGTGTCCCTCATCCGCGCCTGCCTGAGCTACTGCAACGGCGTCGAAAAGTGTTCGCTACAGTCTGGCACGCCGGGCTGTGGAGTCCATGGATGGTCTGTCTATCAAGCTCGGGTACGGAACTGGTTTGCTCTCGTAATCTAGCGTCCAAGGGACGCTAGGCGAGTCACCGGTGCACCGTCGTCATCAGTTCGCCGCCCTTGGCAGGTAGGCGTTAGCGTGCGGGGTGAGGACGGGCGCAGCGATCGGGAGGCGGGAGGTGGTGGTGCGCGGTGACGGGCGTGGCCTGGCCTTGCTGCAGCGGGTGCTCGCTGGTGGGGTCGGCGATCCGACTGCCGCGTTGGGTGGTGAATCACCGCTGCGGCATGTGATGACGATTCCCGGGCGGGTGGCGACGACGGTGGAGTGGCCGTCCTGGGTGCCGGGCCGGTTGCGCGAATCGTTCGTCGTGGCGGGGGTGGCGGTACCGTGGGCGCACCAGGTCGCCGTCGCGGAACTGGCTCGGGCGGGCCGCCACGTCGTGGTCGCCACCGGGACCGCGTCGGGCAAGTCGCTGGCCTATCAGCTGCCCGTGCTCGCTCACCTGTTGGCTGACCAGCGGGCCACCGCGCTGTATCTCGCTCCTACCAAGGCGTTGGGGGCGGATCAGATCCGGGCGGTGACCGCCCTGGGCTTGGCCGAGGTGCGGCCGGCTAGCTACGACGGGGACACCCCGATGGCGCAGCGGGACTGGGTGCGCTCGCATGCCCGGTGGGTGTTCACCAACCCGGACATGCTGCACCATGGCCTGCTCGCCCGGCATGACCGCTGGGCCCGCCTGCTCCGGCGGCTGAGTTTCGTGGTGATCGATGAGTGTCACGCCTACCGGGGGGTGTTCGGGTCGCACGTTGCCCTGCTGCTGCGCCGGTTACGCCGGGTTGCCGCGCGTTACGGCGCGCATCCGGTGTTCGTGCTGGCCTCGGCGACGGTCGCGGACCCGGGTGTCTCGGCGTCCCGGCTCACCGGCCTGGACACGGTGGCCGTCACCGAGGACGCCTCCCCGTGTGGGGAGCGCACCGTGGCGTTGTGGGAGCCCCCGCTGCTGGCGGAGCTGACCGGGGAGAACGGGGCGCCGGTGCGCCGCTCGGCGGGCGCGGAAGCCGCTCGGCTGCTGGCCGACCTGGTGATCGAGGGCGCTCGCACCCTAGTGTTCGTCCGCTCCCGGCGGGGTGCTGAGCTGACCGCGCTGGGTGCCCAGCGGGCGCTGGCCGGCGCCGCGGCGGGGGAGCTCGCTTGCCGAGTTGCCGCCTACCGCGCGGGCTATCTCCCGGAGGAGCGCCGGGCGCTGGAGGCCGCGTTGGACTCGGGGGAGCTGCTCGGGGTCGCCTCGACCAACGCGCTGGAGCTGGGGGTGGACATCGCCGGGCTCGACGCGGTGGTGCTGGCCGGGTACCCCGGCACCCGGGCGTCGTTCTGGCAGCAGGCCGGGCGGGCGGGGCGGGCCGGGCCGGGGGCGCTGGTAGTGTTCGTCGCCCGGGATGATCCGCTGGACACCTACCTGGTGCACCACAGTGCCGCTCTGCTCGGCACGGCGGTGGAAGCCACCGTGCTGGACCCGACGAACCCCTATGTGCTGCGGCCGCAGCTGGCCTGCGCGGCCGCTGAGCTGCCGCTGACCGACGCGTGTGTCGAGGAGCTGGGTGGGCCGGCGGCCCGCGCCGCAGTTGCCGGTCTGGTCGCGGACGGGACGCTGCGCCGCCGTCCGGGCGGCTGGTTCTGGGCCGGCGCGTCGCCTGGGCGCCCGCATCCCGGGGTCGATATCCGCGGTGGCGGCGGGCACCCGGTGGCGGTGGTGGAGGCCGACACCGGCCGCTTGCTCGGCACCGTCGACTCTGGGTCGGCTTGTACCGCGGTGCACCCGGGCGCGGTGTATCTGCATCGGGGTGACTCTTTCGTGGTCGACGAGCTGGACCTGGACTTCGGTGTCGCGCTGGTGCATCCTGAGGAGCCGCCGTGGCATACCTCGGCTCGCTCCACCACCGACATCCGTGTGGTCTCGGTGCTGCGATCGGTGCGGTCGGGCGGGGTGTCGGTGGCGCTGGGCGAGGTGGAGGTGACCTCGCGGGTGGTGGCCTACCTGCGGCGGCTGCCCTCGGGTCAGGTGCTCGACGCTGTGCCGGTGGAGCTGCCGCCGTCCACGTTGTGCACCAGGGCGGTGTGGTTCACCGTCGGCGAGGAGGTACTTGAGGCCGCTGGGTTGGCCCCGGCCGTGTGGCCTGGGGCGTTGCATGCCGCCGAGCACGCCGCGATCGGTTTGCTGCCGCTGGTCGCGACCTGCGATCGGGGGGACATTGGTGGCGTGTCCACCGCGCGGCACCCGGATACTGGCGAGCCGACGGTCTTCGTGCATGACGGGCATCCCGGTGGCGCCGGGTTCGCCGACCGAGCGTACGCGGCGCTGCGACCGTGGCTCACGGCGACCCGAGACGCCATCGCCGCCTGCGAGTGCCCGGCTGGTTGCCCGTCCTGCGTGCAATCGCCCAAATGCGGTAACGGCAACGACCCACTGGACAAGACCGGCGCGATCACCGTGCTCGCCGCCGTGCTCACCACGCTGCGCGGTTGAGGATGCTGCACCGCCGGGGATTCGTTCCTGTGTATGACCGGGGCCGGGTGTTGGCCGATGCGGCGGTGATGATCGCCGAGGGGGGCGGGTGCTTTCGGATCTGGCTACGCTGCGCGATCAGGGTGAGCTGTTCGGGTCGGTGGCCTCGGATCCCAGGCGTTCCAACTGCGGCCGGGTAATGCTGGCTCCAACACTGCGGCGGACCATACTCGGCGCTGACCGGGCTGCTAGCGAGCACCCCCAAGGCGACGAGCTGGCCAGCGGATATGCGCATCATCTGCCGCCGAGAACGCCCCAGCGCCGGAGCGCAGCTGTCCCTGTTCGAGGCCGCTGACGGGTGGCGTTACCAGCTGATCGCCACCAACACCCCCACCGGGCAACCAGTCTTCCTCGCTATCGCGAGATATTTGGAATCCGTACTACGCTGAGCGCAATTTGTCCGTCGGTCAACTGGGGTCAGGAGTTGAGAAGAATCGCTATTCATCTTTCAGTGCGCCAGCGAAGTGGCATGATGAATAACGACATGATTGCTTGCTTATATCTAGCCCCGCGGTCTTGACGGAAGGTTCAAGGACATGCGTTTTTTCACCCTGATCAACGGGATCCACGCCTGCTTGGCCCAGTGTTTTCCGGACCGTGTAGCGCCAGTCGAGGACAGTGTCGATGGTCGATGATTTGGTGATTACCAGTCACGGCTTGGTTGCCACCTTGGCATTCGGCGCTGCACCGCCGCTGGACGGGGTATGTGCAGATCGGTTGTCGGCTCCTGAACTGTTGCGGGCGCTCCGCAGGTGCCATCGGTGGGTTCAGGCCTGGATTCGTGAGGTGCCTGATGCGGACGTTGATCATTGATAACTACGACTCGTTTACGTATAATTTGTTTCATTATATGGCTGAGGTGACCGGGGTTGAGCCGGTAGTGTTGCGTAATGATGATCCTGGTGTGACTGTAGCTGGTTTGGCGTGTTTCGATAATGTGATTATTTCGCCTGGGCCGGGTCGTCCTGAACGGTCGGCTGATTTTGGGGTGTGCGCTGAGGTGATCCGGGCTGGTGTGGTGCCGGTGCTTGGCGTTTGCTTGGGCCATCAGGGCATCTGCCATATTTTCGGCTGTAGTATTCAGCCGGCGCCCGAGCCGTATCATGGTCGGTTCTCGCCGGTGCTGCATAACCAGGTCGATATTCTGGCTGGGCTGCCGTCGCCGTTCTCGGCTGTTCGGTATCACTCTCTGGTCGCCGAGGGGATGTCCGATGAGCTGGAGCCGATTGGGTGGACTCCGGATGGTATCTTGATGGCGGTCCGGCACCGGTACCGGCCGCTGTGGGGTGTGCAGTTTCATCCGGAGTCAATTTGCACCGAGCACGGGCACCAGCTGTTGCGTAATTTCGCTGAGTTGACTCGGCGGTGGCGTGGGGTCGCGGTGTCAGCGAGCCGACCGGTGGCGGTGGCTGTGTCGGCCGCTGGTACGCTGGTGATGGACACGGCTCCGGTGAGCGCGCTGCGGGTGTTGCATCGGCGGCTCGCCCTCAAGGTCGCGCCCGAGGTGGTCTTCGACGCCCTGTACCGGGAGTCTGACCGCTCCTTCTGGCTGGACAGCAGCCAGCCGCGGTTGCCCTACGGCCGGTTCTCCTTTATGGGAGACGCCAGCGGACCGTTGTCTCGGATCGTGACGACGGATATCTGGGCCCAGCGGGTCACGGTGGGGTCAGTGACCGGTGTTGAGCTCGTCGAGGGTGGTTTTTTCGATTGGGTCCGCGCTGACCTGGCCGCCCACCCCATCGACCCCCCTGATCTGCCGTTCGACTTCGCCCTGGGGTGGGTGGGCTACTTGGGTTACGAGCTCAAGGCTGAGTGTGGCGGTGACCGGGTTCATCGCTCGGACTACCCGGACGCGATGATGCTCTTCGCCGACCGAGCCATCGCGTTCGATCATGAGGAACGCGTGGTCTATCTGCTCGCGCTCGCCGAGGGTCAGGACGATCCCCGCGCGCGGGGATGGCTGGCGGACACGGCGACTCAGCTGCAAGCCCTAGCCACCCACCACCCCGATCCCGTTCCCGATTGTGAGAGTGATGCGGAGATTGAGCTCGGCGGGTTGAGCGCGCGGCATGACCGGGCGCGCTACCTCAGGCTTATCGCCGAGTGCCAGCGGGAAATCACTGCGGGGGAGAGTTATGAGGTGTGCCTGACCAACATGCTGACCGCGCACGGCAAGCTCAACCCGGTGGCGGGCTACCGGCTGCTGCGCGCGCGCAACCCCGCGCCGTTCGCCGCGCAGCTCAGATTCGGCACGCTGTCGGTGTTGAGCTGCTCGCCGGAGCGATTCCTCCACGTCTCCCGTGACGGCATGGTCGAGTCGAGACCGATCAAAGGCACCAGGCCCCGCTCTGACTCCCCGGCCGAAGACGAGATGTTCCGCGCCGACCTTGCCACCAGCATGAAAGACCACGCCGAGAACCTCATGATCGTGGACCTGGTCCGCAACGACCTCGGCACCTGCGCGGAAATCGGATCCGTTCGCGCGGACGAGCTCTTCGAAATCGAGACCTACGCCACCGTGCACCAGCTGGTCAGCACGATCCGAGCCCGGCTGCGAGCGGACCGATCAGCGGTGGACTGCGTCCGCGCGGCGTTCCCTGGAGGCTCGATGACCGGCGCGCCCAAGATCCGCACCATGCGGCTCATTGATGAGCTAGAGGGCGGGCCCAGGGGAGTGTATTCGGGCGTGCTGGGGTATTTCTCGCTGTCCGGCGCGGCCGACTTCAGCATCGTGATCAGAACCCTAGTCATCGCCCCCGACCGGATTGAATACGGCGTCGGCGGCGCGATCATCGCGCTGTCCAACGCCGATGAGGAATTCGAAGAGACCGCGGTCAAGGCCACCTCGCTGCTCCGACTACTACGCCAAGACTTCCCCGAACGCTCCACCCCCCTGACACCAGGCACACAACGATGACCAGCACCATCAACGCCACAATCAACACGAAACAGATACACTGGACACCCACGACCAGACTCACCCCCACCTTCATCGGTCTCCCTCTTCGGTCGGGAGTGGGATCTACTTGATGGCGTTTTCGCGCCGGTGTACTGCTATTCCACTCAGCTGTTCACCATGTGGCTGCCGTATCCCATCGGTGGGACACTGCGTGAGGTCGGGTCCGGGGCGGGGGCGCTCGTGGTGACCGCTGCTTTGCGCGGCTGCGCGGAGGTCACGGCGGTGGACATCAGCGAAGTCGCCATGCGCACACTCTGCTCAATGCGCGCCGGCACGGTGTCGAGAATCGGGTTGGGGTTCCGGGAGGTGGTCGTGGGACGCGTGCAGCGCCGCCCTGATCGCGCGGGCGGGAGCGAAGGCGATCGCCACGACGAGCGGGGGCATTGCCTGGTCAGCGGGCCGGGCCGACGGGCAGCAGGTGACCTGGGCCGAGATGATCGAGCAGGTTCGGCGGATCGTGGGCGCGGTCGGGGTGAACATCGAAGACTCGAAAGCCCGTGGTGGGCTGTTGTTCGTCGCCGCCGAGCAGGCCGGGCGCACCGACAGTCGCTGAGTTCGAGTCGGCCGGCGTGCGCCGGGTGAGCATCGGTACCAGCATCAGCCAGCCGGCTAGCCTGCAGGACTGAGATGAGCCCCAGCGCGCGGTGTACTGGGGCCCAATTCACCACCGATGCCCCGGAGGGCAGGGCGATCCGCTCGTGCCACACGTCCAGTCATGCGATGAGCACGCTGTGCGCCACCGTGACGCCCTTCGGCTTTCCGGTCGACCCGGAGGTGGATAGCAACAGCGCAAGATCCGCTGGATTGATCGCCGGCAGGGTCGCCCCGGTCATGCCGGGATCGGTCTCCAGTGTGTCCACGCTAATGATCCGAATCGGCGGTGCGCCACTCTCCCGCCAGCGCCGCTCCAGGACCGGGGCGATTGAAGAAGTTCAGCCCGGCCGGCAGCAGCACCGGCACTTGACTGCCCTGGCGAAGCAGGGTGGCGACCGAACAGGACTCGCGCGTTCCATTCGCCCCTCGTGAGGGGGTGCCGGCTAGCGGTGGCGGGGTCGATGAACGTGATCGCGGTCCGCCCTTGGTCGGCGTCGCTGTTCCCGCGTAGCAAGTCCACAAAGGTCGCGCACATGGGATTCGCCGTACGTACGTACCGCACCAGTCCATAGAAGTCCTCGTTCCGCTCGCTACCGTGACAGCCCGCACTTGCCGGAGGTAGCTCAGCAGGAGTGCCCACATGGCCAGGCCGACGGTAGTACTTGTTCGGGTACCCGATTGGCCAGTTCGCTCCCCGGGCCCCGGCGTGCGCCTCCTACCCGTTTCTCCAGCCGGCCCCGTCCGGGCCGGTTCGGCGACGGTGTGACAAGAGCCGGCTAGCACTGTGCTGGCGGAGCTCGAAGTGGGTGAAACCTCTAGGACGTCTCCCGAGCGGAGCTGGACGCCGGCCCGCTCGGGAACAGGCATACAATCTCACGCATAAATTATCGACCGCTCACGATCGAGTCGATCTCGTCAACCATGTGAGTGATGAACTGCCCATGCGGTCACGTCCTGCGAATTTATTGTCACCCGAAGAGGCGACAGGCTTCGTGAGAGATGATCTACGCTGGTGTTCGCGGTAGACCGCGTGGTTGAGTACGCAAACATTTTGTTCTCATCGGGAGCGATGAGAACCAGCACCGCCAACCACCCACCTTTGGGTGACTGTACGGGCCTTGAGGAGCACTGCTAATCTGGGGTCACTGGCGATTTAGGCTGACCAGAAATCTCCTATGCGCTAGGCGGCGCCGGCCCTGAGTCGGCCAATCGGTATGTGCATATGTGTGGGGGTGAAGGTGGGCCGCTCGGGTCGCCTTGAGGACGACTGGGACTTGATCATGACTAATAGGGGAAGCTCGTGACTGCAACGATTCCGGCCTCCATGCCGCCGGTTTTGGTTCTCGTGGCCCGTCCGGGACGTCGATCAACGACGTATGAACTGACCTAGTTGGTTGCGATGCAGCGAAGCGAGCAGGGGGTCTGTGTACGGGGGGCCAATGCTTAGATCAATTACTACCCCAACGGTGCTGAGGGGGGGCGGCGGCAGCGGATGTTGCCGGTGCGGTAGGTGGGTGCGGCGGTGCGCAGGGTCAGGACAGTGGCGGCGAGCAGTCGGCGGATTCGGTCAGCGTCCACCACTTCTTGCGCTCCAGTCCAGCCGACAACCTCCGGTTGGTGATGTTGGTCGTGGGGCGTGAGGTGTGCCCGCCGGATCTGGTAGAGGTCTGGTCGGCGAGTTGGCTGAATAATCAAATGGCGCAGTGGTTTGTGGCGGGATTGAGTGCCGAGCTGGGGCCGCACGGCCTGTTCGGCAACCCGATGGTAGCCGGGCTGACCGCACGCCTAGACATGATTGATCTCGGGGGGGAATTTGGCGTGATGTTTCCATTAAAAATCCAGGACCACCGTCCGGTATCCGTTGAGCGCATGGCCGCCGAACGGCCATGACGGGAACCGCTGGGACGGATGTCCGCAGGCCCGCTGGGAGCCCGCAGAAAGCTCCTGCGCCTGCCCCTGCGGGTGGCTGGGTGTTGCCGCTGGTGGTGCTGATCGTCGGGATGTTTATGTCGATCCTGGATATCAGCATCATCAATGTGGCCCTTCCCAACGTCCAGAACGAATTCGGAGGAACCACCAGCGACGTGCAGTGGGTGGTCACCGGCTACTCGCTGGCGGAGGGCGTGGTGGTACCGACTACCGCGTGGATCGGGGATCGCGTCGGGTTGAGTCGGGTCTACAACATGGCACTGCTGGGGTTCGCCGGCGGGTCAGCGTTGTGTGGGCTGGCGTGGACCTTGAACACGCTGGTGGCGTTCCGGATCCTCCAGGGGCTCCTGGGTGGCATGCTGCCTGCGGTCACGATGTCAATGTTGTTGCGGATCGTGCCGAGGGAACGGTTCGGTGCCGCCCTGGGTCTGTATGGTCTGGGGGCCGTGTTTGCCCCGGCGGTGGGGCCGGCCCTGGGCGGTTATCTGGTCGAGTACGTGAACTGGCGGCTGATCTTCTTCATTAACGTGCCGATCGGAATTCTCGGCGCGATAGCCGCGGTATTTGTGTTGCCAGAGTTTCCGAAGCGGCTCGGGCGGCGGTTCGACGTGTTGGGCTTCGTCACCGTGGCAGGCGCGTTGTTCTCACTGTTGCTGGCGGTGTCGAAGGGTGAGGACTGGAAGTGGAGCTCCTACCGGATCTTGGGGCTGTTCGCCGTCGGCGTGCTGAGTCTGGCGTTGTTCGTGGTGATCGAGCTGGAGGTCGACGACCCGTTGCTCGATCTGAGAGTGTTCCGTTACTGGGCGTTCACCCACTCGCTGGTGTTGATCTCGCTCCTGTCGGTGGCGTTGTTTTCGGTGGTGTTTCTTGTGCCGCAGTTCCTGCAGCGAGGTCAGGGGCTGGGGGCGCTCGACGCCGGATTGGTTCTGCTGCCGCCGGCGTTAGTGATGGCGGCGTTGATGCCCATCGCCGGGCGGCTCTACGATCGCATCGGGCCCCGCTGGCCCGCAACCATCGGCTTGACGCTTGCGACCGTTGGCAGTTATCTGCTGCACACGATCACTCTTGACACCCCCCGCAGGGAGATTATATGGATACTGGTGATGCAATACGCAGGCTTAGGGATCAGTATGATGCCGGTCTTCAGTGCGGGTCTCGCGGTCATCCCCATCACGCACTCCCATATCGCTAGTGCGCTCAACAACGTCGTGCAGCGCGTTTCGGGCGCTTTCGGAGTCGCGATTTTCACCGCTATCCTCACCGTCCAGCAGGCGCAACTGATGGCCGGACGTAGCGCATTGCTGCCCTCGACTACCCGCGCCCCGCACCTCGGACCGCAGCAAACGCCGGGCTGGGTAGGTCTATACGCCTTCTATAATCAGACTTCCCTGCGGGTATTAGTTGGAGCGATCGACAACCTATTCCTGCTGGTCGCCGCGATTTTCGCCGTGGCCACAGTGGGGGCACTGTTCCTGCGGTCTAGACCTGTTCCCGCGGCACCGCCTGGCCGTTCCCCATCAGCGAGGAAAGCCTCGTCGCGGGCACCCGCCAAGGTCGGCTCAGCCAAACGCGACGCCGCCGAGCGTGATCCCGTATCAACGCTCCTGAGTGGGATGCCTGACCAGCCGCGCACGGCCGGGCCGGCCGAGCGGATCACCGTCACCGTGTCCGCCACGGCGGACCAGCACGCCACGGCCGCCGAGGCCGCCAGCGAGGAAGTGCTGGCCGATCTAGAAACTGCGCAACAAACCCGCGACCAAGCGATCAGCGAGCAAGACGAGCCGATCGTCACCACGGTGCCGGTCGCCGCCACGGTGCCGGCTACAGAGGACCGCGCCAGTGAGCGCTTGCACACCACCGCCGATGAGGATGAGTGGGACATCTCTCGCGCACAGATCGACCAACTCCGCGAACAGATGGCCACTCTCCGCCAACAGGCCACCGATCTGGTAACCGCGCAGACCGAGCTGGCCGCCAAGCTCACACAGGCAGAGCAGCAGCGTCGATGGGCCGAGGCCGCCGAACAGCGGGTGATCCAGACCGCCAGTCACATCGAGCACTGTCTTACCGAGTTAACCAGTGGTCAGCCAGAGCTCTCCGTGTCACCCGCCACCGTGGAGAGCGCGCGCACCCACGGCAAGCAGCGGCTGCCCGAGCAACAGACCCGTGCTCGCGGCCGTACCAGCGGTCAGAAACCCAAACTTGGTCCCCGTCAGGTGAAGCTAGCCCGACAGATGTACGACGAACTCGACAAAAACGGCAAACGCCGTTACACCACTCAGCAGATTGCCGACGCGTTCGGCGTCACCCCCACCACCATCTACCGCCACCTCAGGAAAGACATCTCGAAAACGCCCTAACCAAACCGTGATGCCACCAGGCGCGTGTCGGCATGGCCGGGCGGCATCGCCATCATGACCACCTCCGGAGGAAAGCGGAACCCAGCGAAACTGGATCGAGTAACCCGCGACGCCGCGGGTGGCTGCCTTCACTGAGCGACGTCTCGTCCGGTGTGAGTGGTGTATCATCGGAACGTGCGGTGGATCGTCCTGCGTTTGACAATCCAGCATACGTTATTCTCGGCACGAAGACCCGACGGAGGGTAGTGTGATGACCGCTGGGGAATTCGAACAATTGTCGGAATCCTCAACCGTCGATGCCATGCAAACGGACAATTTGGGCAGACGCACTGACATTGAGGTCGTGGTTCTGCATCAAGATGAGCTGATCCGGCGCGGGCTGGAGACGATGTTGTCGGCCCTGGCTGCCGTCCGATGCACCTTCAGTACCACCGTACCTGAAAAATTGTCAACGTTCGTCTCGGAATACCGTCCCGCTATCGCCATTCTCTCCGCTTCGTTAGAGCCTCACACGGCGCAGTGCCTGCAGGAAAAACTAGCGCAGAGTGGCACGAAAATTCTCGTACTGCTCCGTTCGGTGGAACGGAAGGCCTTGATTCGGGCGAACATGATGATGGTGGACGGTTTCCTGCTCGAGTCCGACCTCACTATCTCCTCGCTGTCCTACGTGGTGGACCAGCTCTGCAAGGGAGTCGCTCTGGTACCCATTTCTCTGATGCGGGAACTGCTCTCCGAGGTCAAAAAGGACGAGAACGTCCACCGGTTTCCGCACCTGACGCCCCGTGAACACACCACGCTCGGTCTGCTGACCGAGGGCCTCAGCAACAGGCAGATCGCCCGGCAGCTCGCCATCTCCGAGCACGGCGCCAAGCGGCACGTCGCGAACATACTAGCAAAACTTAACTGTCCGAACAGGACATTAGCCGCCGCCGTCGCGATTCGTGAGGGTCTTGTCGTTCGATAGATCTGAATCTCCTACCACAGGTGCTTGGGCTCAAACGGTCGCGCCGACGAGGCAGACTCAGCGGATCGCTGGGTGGGCAATTCCCGCCGCACCGCGGCCGAGGGCAACGGGTTCGAGTCCATCTGCTCTCCTCATGGTGTGCGCTGGTCGAAGACCAGGCGGGTCATGGTCTGGCGCCGATGCGGCCGGCGAGGGTGCGGGCGTCGGCGTCGGCGATGAGTACCCCGAAGCTGGCGACTCCGTGCGGGTAGAGCACCCAGCCGCGCCGCTCCCAGTCGCGGATGGCGATTACGGTGCAGGCGCCGCTGCCGTCGATGCGGCGTCCTTCCACGGCGCACCGTTCCTGGTCGCCGTACCGCAGCTGGTGCGGTCCATCCACTTCCGGCAACTGCTTCACCGTGACCCCTCGATCCTCTGGTGGTACCTGCCGGCCACCCGCGCCGTACGGCAAGGCGAGCGGCCGGCAGGGCTTCTGGCGCGACGCCGGGACCGGCTGTGGCGTCGTCGGGGCTTGATCCCGCCGACCACGACGTCGCCTCATCACTATTCACAGGTCGAGTTGACTTGCGCAACACCAAGGGGCAGGTATCGCACGATCGGATTAGTCACAGCCCGGCTTTGACTAGTTCCAGCTGATAGGGCATCCTCTGACGTGACCAGCGCCCCAGGGAGGGAACCCCGATGCCCCGACTTGTCCAGCTACGACGACCTGCAATCACGGCATGGACTGCCCGACGCTGCACTACCAGCCCGACAGCGACGAGTTCCTCATCCAGGGCTACACCGTTACTGACCCGCAGATCTTCGCCGGACTGAACCTGACAGCCGGACACACCGTTGTCCGAGTCCCCAGCCACCTGCTGCCGGAGCTGCCAAGCGATCCTGACGTCGGCGACCTGCTCGTGACGGGCCAGGAAGTGAACAACATCGAGTTGCTCACGGAGCTGAACTTGCCAGCGGGGGAGACCGTTGTCCGTGTCCACGCCGGTCTGCTGCCGGAACTGCGGAAGGAGCCCCAGCCATGCTGACCACCACCGAACTGATCGAGATCGCCAGCTCGGCCCGCAGCTCCCTGTTCCGTCTGGAAACGCTGGACCGCTACGAGGTCCCCATAGACGGTTCCGACCTGTCTGTGTACCTGGCTGGTGGGGAGCAGCCGCACAACCCGGCGAAGCTCGCCTGGGAAGAGCACCTGCGGGCCGAGCGGGCCGCCGGGATCTGGCGGCATCGGGTGCACCTCATCGACACCACCCACGGGCTGAACGGCTACCTGCGTTACGAATGCGAGTGGGGGTACACCGCGACCACCGCTGCGGGGGAGGGTGTGCGTATCCTCGATCTGCCTACCGGTCGCCGCCCCCGCGAGCTGACCGAGATCGACCACGACTTCTGGTTGATCGATGACGAGCGGGTGTTGCGCATGCACTACGCCGCCGACGCCACCTTCGTGGGCGGCCAACTCATGCCCGCCGAGACCGTTTCGTCCTACCGGGCGGCCCGCGAAGCCGCCTGGACCAGGGCCGAAGAGTTCACCTCGTGGTGGGCCGCGCATCCCGAATATCATCGGGCACAGCAGCACGTCGTCTGAACCCGAGAGGGCCGCTTGAGCCGTTCCGCGCGCCGACCCGACGAGTTGTCCACCACCCTGCGCCGGCTCCGGTCGGACGCCGGCCTTTCCGGGATGGAGGCCGCGCGGCGCGCGGAATACTCCCAACCCAAGATCTCCCGCTTCGAGACCGGCCGGCAGGTACCCACCACGGAGGAGGTCCACGTTCTCTGCCGCGTGTACGGCGCCGCACCCGAGGTGCGGGACCGCCTGCTGGAACTCGCCGCCGACCTCACCGGCGGCACCATCCGCGCCCGGGCGGTGCTTTCCCACGGGGCCCGGTACCTGCAGCAGCGTTGGGGCAGGATCGAACAGGCGTCCGAGCTGGTCCGCAGCTTCACTCCCACCATCGTGGATGGTCTGCTGCAAACCCCGGACTACGTGCGTGCCATGGGCTCCCACAGGTTGGCCGGTGAGGATCTGGAGTCCTTCGTCGCCTCCCGCGCGGCCCGACAGCAGATCCTGGACACCGACCGCCAGTTCCAGACGGTCATCACCGAAGGAGCGCTGCGCTGGCAGGTCGGCTCCCCGCAGATCATGGCCACCCAGTTGGAGTATCTGATTGAGGCCAGCCACCGGCCCAACCTGCGCTTGGGCGTGATCCCGTGGACCACGGCGGTCCACTCACCCGCGCTGCACTGCTTCACCATCTTCGACAACCGAGCGGTGATCGTGGGCACCGAGACCGCCACCGCCATCATCACTGACCCCGCCGACATCGCCGACTACGACCAGCGGCACACCTTCTACGCCCAGTACGCCGTCGTCGGCGACCCCGTCCGTGCGCTGCTCGCCAGGCTTGCGGACGAATACCGCGACCTGGCCTGACGAACGGCGACCAAGCAGGAGGTGTCAGCGTGCCCACGGGGCAACGCCTCGTCTAGCCCGACGAGGTTGCACAATACGTTCACTTCTTCGGTGAACCGCGAGCCGTGGCCGTAAGGGGGTCAGGATGCGGCGGCCCTGATCCGGTGGGTCACGGCCGAGCTTCGGGCAGGCCTGCTCGAATGAAAGACCGGCAGACCCGGACCGGCCGCTTGATCGAACAGAGTGGCGGCATTTCGTAGATATGCCGAAGGGTGCGGAAAGCGGATTCTGTTCGGTTCGGCCGTGGGCTCCTGGCCTCCAGTCGGCCCCTGATAGTCCAGCTAAACAGCGTACGGACGCATTCCGTGTTTTTAAGCTCGTCCGGTCCGCGACAACCGGCACCGGTGGCGTAGTGGCTAGGTCCGCGGCACGCTGCCGCCGCTCGTCACACAAGAATCAACTACGGTCGTCATCAAGTACCTTCCGCCAGGCTACCACAACCGTCGATAGCCTAAATTAATGAAAAAACTAGTAATGATCGGCTCCCATTTTTCCCACGTTTCTCCGACCTTGACGGCGCCCACCGCGACTGTTTGGATCACGTCTAGAGCGGCTTTGACGCGTCCACGCTTCCTCTCCTGCGGTGATTTTTTCGCGGCATCGGCCAGGTCGTCGAGGTTGTCGAGAAGTTCCGCTCTACTGCTATCATCGAGGGTGGATTCGAGGAGGATGGACCTCTTGAGGTCCCAGAGCGCCCCAGCGATACCAGGAGCGCCCTGACTTGCCACCGAGTTGATGGAAGTATCCAGGTTGCTCACGATCTCCGCGATGTTGACCTGGCCGCCGTTGACGCTGCCTATAGTGATCGACGTAGGGGGTGGAATTGTAGGCGTCCGATGAGAATTCTCGTGCATCTTGCTGTAGTCCCCCTCGTAGTGCATGGCGCATTGAACGCCCAGGTCGGTCAGTTGATAGGTCGCTGAAGCGCCGTCACCTACCTGCGCAACGAGGCCCACGTGTATCAAGCGCATGATGTCGCTGGCCTGCACAACAGACCACGCCGGGTCGGTTACGAAGGCCGAGCACTTGCGTATAAAACCGCGCAGATGAAGGTCATACATGCTGCGAAGCACAAACGCGCGTATCGCGGATCTGCCCCCGACGCTCTCGCCTCCTCGTGTCCCGACGAGACGGTGCATCATGTTCAGATGTGTCTCGCCAGTCTCTCTGGCGTATTCGGCGATGCCCCAGAGATACTGCTCTTGGACGTCCTCCGGTACTCGTTCCAGCATCCCCTCGATCGGTTTGATACCTTTTATGAAATGCCACAATTCAC
Source organism: Pseudonocardiaceae bacterium (assembly GCA_050699895.1). GTDB lineage: Bacteria > Actinomycetota > Actinomycetes > Mycobacteriales > Pseudonocardiaceae. The sequence goes on along the minus strand of JBOHFY010000110.1, from coordinate 13,828 downwards.
CATGATCCGCCTTTCTTTGATAATAGCCGCCAATGGGGATCTTGCATCGGAGGCGGTAGCGATCGTATTTTTCGAGTCCGATAGAAGCGGTCTTAAGCCACGCCAGTACCACCTCCGCTTCGAAGGCTGGAAGGTTTTTTATCCTTCCCGCAAGACTCTCGGCATCATAGCCACGGGCTAGTTTCTCTGCGCGTATTCGCTTCCACCAGTATATCTTGTCGCAGAAACAGTGCTCTGGGTAGACGGCCTCGTAGGGCTCGATGGGCTCCGCGTAGTCGGAGTCCGGATGATGAGCGTCGCCACCTGCCGTGGGTCGGACATCTCTTGAGTCGACTGATTTGGGTGGCGGCGAGGCGTTCCCGAGTTGAGCCATCAGACGGATCAAGGTGTCAGATTGAGGTGGCAGCAGCCGTCTGAGGTTTTCGCCCAAGCCGTCGCTTGAGCGATCAACGTCGTCAGCTGGCTCGCCGAGTGGTTGCCGACGACGCTGCGGCATCTTTAACCCAGTCTGCCGGTCGTGGTTGTCGTCCAACACTGCCCCCTTCCCTGTGCAGTGGGCTCAATCATGGAGCCAGTCATAGCCTCCAACATGCCTGGGGCGGTTCAGTTCGAGCGCGGCGGGCAGTGTCGGTGTGTCTACGGCCATGTCCGGGCCGCAGGCGCCTGGGTGTGGGCTTGTCGGTGTAGATGTCGGTCGGCATCGGTTATATCCAGCACTGCGGATGGAAAAGCGGCGGCACGGATGCCTGATCACGTGACTGGTGCTCGTGATCATCGCAAACGTATTCGGGGTGCTCGTGGGTCTCATCGCCGGTGGCAACCTCACCGGCACCGCGCGCTTGCCACTGTGGGTGATCCCGGTGCAGATCGCCGCGAACGCGCCAACATCGTCTTCTCAATCACGCTCTTTCAGTGGAGGAAATGGGGCTTCTACGGGTTCTCAGGAGTAGCCATCGTGGCATTGGTGGTCGATCTCATTATCGGGCTCAACGCTCCGCTGACGGTGGGGAGCGCGCTGTTGGGCCCGGTCATCCTCTACGTCGTGCTGTAGATCGGCGGGGCCGGAAGGGCTGGGCCCAGCTGGAGTAGTCCGGAAATCCGGCACGGACCGCTTCGCCCCTTAACTCAGGCGCGCATTTCCCCACCGTTCTGATCGCCGTGGTGCCGGATGCCCAGCTGTCCGTGATCGCAGTCTGAGTGTCTGCTGTGGACGCTGTAGTTTACCGGTACGCGTTCCGCCGGTGTTCGACCTGCAGCACGGTTATCGTCTTCGCGGTGTCGTCGATCTCGTAGATGATGCGGTACTCGCCGATGTGTATGCGCCAGTCGTTGCGGCTACCGACCAGCTTCGTGACACCAACCGGTCGCGGGTTGTGGGTGAGGGCGATGATGGAGTGTAGCGCTGCCAGGAATACCTGGAGCTGTTTGTGGACATCAGGATGGAACGCGATGTTCACACTGCCTGCTCTGCGAAGTCCTCGATGGACACACCCAGTGCGGTGAGCATCTCGCCCAGCGACATCGCGGTGAAGTCGACGGCGCGGATGTCGCGCAGCCGCAAGGCGTCGGCGACGTCGGCGTGCTCGTGCAACCGCTCGTAGTCGTCCAGGCTGATGATGACAGCGACCTCCCGGCCGTTGTCGGTGATGACCGCCTCGTGGCCGGTGTAGGCGACCTCCCGCACCACAGCGCCGAGGTTGCTGCGCAAGCCACGAAGGCTATGTGTACTCATGGTCCACAACGGTACACGCGTCGCGCAGGGCGGCGGGGTCGTAGTGCAGGCGCTTCTGGACCGGGGGGTGCACCGTGGCTAGCACGTCGGCGATGTCGCGGCCCGCAGTGCCGGAACCGAACAGGTCGTTGCGCTTGTAGCGGCCGTGCGTGATCTGGGCTCGGACCGCGTCAGCGATCTCGACGGGGTCGTGCGAGGTGAACACCACGTTGGGGCCGCATTCCCGGTCGCGCTGGCGGGTGCCGACGCTGACGGCCGGCGTGCCGAGATACGCGCCCTCGCGCAGCGCCGCCGACGAGTTGCCGATCATGCAGGCGCAGTGCGTCATCAGCCGGGCGAAGTCCTCGGCCGGCAGGTTGCGGAAGAACTGGCAGCGCCGCGCCAGATCCTGCTCGCGGAACTGCCGGATACCCGCGGCCACCTCGTCGCTGCCCGCGTCCACGTTCGGCCAGAAGACCAGCGCCTGAATCCCGATCGAGGAGACCGCGCGCAACGTCGTGGTCATCTGCGCGAGGCCGTGGCCGTACTCGGTGGTGACGCCGTGCTGCATGACCAGCAGAAAAGGCTGTTCCGGGTCGATCGGTGAACCGGCGCCGCGGTGGGCGGCCAGCGCGTCGCTGCGGGTGCCCGCGCGGGCCCGGGCGGCCAGGTCGATCGACGGGCAGCCGAGGTTGAACACGTACCGAGGGTCCTCGCCCAGCGCGATGACGCGGCGGGCACTGAGCTCGGTCGCCGGGAAGTGGATGTGGGACAACTTGGTGACCGCGTGCCGAACGCTCTCGTCGATCGACCCGGACACTTCGCCGCCCTGGGTATGGGCGACGGGGATGTTCATATAGGCGCTCGCGATAGCTGTCGCGATCGTCTCGAAGCGGTCGGCGACGGTGAGCACGATGTCGGGCTCGAGCCGCTCGAGGGCGGTCGGCAACTCCAGCAGGCCCAGCCCGGTGGATCTCGCCATCGTCGCCGGGGTGTGACCCTCAATGATGAACGAGATCTTGGCGTCGGGGGTGAACCCGGCGGCCTCGAGCATGTTCACGGCGCTGCCGAAGCGTTCCAGCAGCGCCGATGCGGCGGCGATCACCTGCAGCTCCAGCGCGGGGTGGTCGCGTACGGCCTCCAGCACCGTGGTGATCCGCGCCAGGTTGGCCCGGCTGGCCACGACGACGCAGATCTTCCTCCGACGGCCAGGCACGTCGGTGCCCCCTGATAACAGCAACGATGAGAAGACGCCCAGCGTGCCCTGATCGAATCTTACCGTATCTGGGCGCCGGCATGCTGCTGGAGGAATCGCGTCGCGGTGGCCTCCAGAGCCGGCCAGTCGGGTTCGGCGCACGGGCCCGGAGCGAGCACGAAGCCTCGATGGCCGTCATTGGTCAATCGCTGGGCGACGATCGTGAAACCGGTCAGGGCGAACAGCGCGGCCGCTGTCGGGCCCGTCAGGTAATAGGGATGATCGATCTTGACTACCCGCTCGATGCTGCCGGTCCGGCGCAGCAGGACATCAAGGTCGACGATGTCGACGAACGCGCGCCCCTCGTCGGTCATCATCTGGCGCAGTGCCGCCAGCGTGCCGAGGACGTCGAGAAGGTGGTCGATCGTCTGGCACAGCAGCACCAGATCCCACCTGCGCTCACCCGGATCGAAGTCCTCGACGAACCCGGCGATCGTCTCCATCCCGGCGGTCCGCGCGACCGCGAGCTCATCCGGGGACGGGTCGAGAACGGTTGCCCGCGCGTGCAGGCGCTTGGCCAGTACCCTGGCGACCACTCCCGTTGAGCCGCCGACGTCGAGGATCGTGCGTGGCGAAGACGGCAACAGGGGGAGCAGGAACGCGGCGAGCTCGGCGGCGTAGCCGCGCTGCTCGATCTGTACGGTCTCGGCGTCGATGCGGCGGCCGTGGTAGGCCGACACCAGTGGGCGATAGATCTCGGAGTAGAAGTGCGCGTACTGGCTGGCGCTCAGCTGAGGGCAGAGGTAACCAAGCCCGCAACGCGGGCACACCACGAAAGTGGCCGGGTAGCCGTAGCGGTCTCGTTCGGAAACCTCCACCGCACGACCACGTACTCCACACAGGTTACACGCTACGGGTCGGTAGGCCGCCAGCGAGCCATATTTGTAACCAAGAGCAGCAATTTTCTCATTTAACATCGTCTGAGTCATGATATTCATCCATTCGAGGCGTAGTGGGAGTGCGTAGAGTGACTGTACTCGATTGGGATCACCGTGTCGCGGTCATCGGCGAAGTTGGTCAGGCGCACGACGGCAGTCTGGGTACCGCGCACGCGTTCATCGACGCGATCGCCACCGCGGGTGCCGATGCGGTGAAGTTCCAGACGCACATCGCCGCCGCCGAGAGCCGGACCGACGAACCGTGGCGGGTCAGGTTCAGCTACGCCGAGGACACCCGCTACGAGTACTGGCGGCGGATGGAGTTCACCGCGCAGGCCTGGGCGGGGCTGCGGGCGCACGCGCAGGATCGCGGGTTGGCGTTTCTGAGCTCCCCGTTCTCGCTGGAAGCCCTCGAGTTGCTGCGCCGCGTCGGCGTCGCCGCCTGGAAGGTCGCCTCCGGCGAGGTCGGCAACCCGCAGCTGCTCGACGCGGTGGCCCAGACCGGGGAGCCGGTGCTGTTGTCCAGTGGGATGAGCGGCTGGGCTGAGCTTGACGGTGCCGTCGCGCGGCTACGCGCGGGTGGCGCCGGCCCGTTGGCCATCCTGCAGTGCACGTCGGCCTACCCGGTCGTGCCGGAGCGGGTCGGGCTCAACGTCCTGGGTGAGATCCGGGAGCGCTACGGGTGTGCGACGGGGCTGTCCGACCACTCCGGGACGATCTTCCCCGCGCTGGCCGCGGTCGCTCTCGGCGGGCGAGTGATCGAGGTACACGTGACGCTGTCCCGGGAGATGTTCGGCCCGGACGTGGCGGCGTCGGTGACCACCAGCGAGCTTGCCCTGCTCGTCGAGGGCGTCCGCTATCTCGGCGCGGCCCTGGCCGCACCCGTCGACAAGGACGAGGTCGCGGCTGAGCTGGCGCCGATGCGCGCGCTGTTCGGCCGGTCGCTGGTCGCTCGCCGCGCGCTGCCGGCCGGGCACGTGCTCGCGGCCAGCGACCTGACCGCCAAGAAGCCGGCCGGCGGCCTCCCCCCAGCGCGGCTCGAATCGCTGCTCGGCCGCCGGCTGCGCCGCGCGCTGCGCGCCGACGGACCGCTACACGAGAGCGACATCGACTAGTCCGGCTCGGAACCCGCGCTCTCCAGCAGCGCAGTGATCTTCGCCATACCGGTGTTGAGTGTGGCGAACCCCGCGCTCATCTTCTGGTCCAGGCTGACGATCGCCTCGCCCTGCCCGGCGATCGCCTCGCCCTGCTCTGCGATCGCCTCGCCCTGCTCTGCGAGCAACCGTCCCTGCTCCAACTGGGTCTCCCGCAGGGCGTTGAGGGCTCGGGTGTGGGCGCGCAGCTCGGAGCGGACCTCTGACACATCATGATCGGCACCGGCCGCCAGCAGCCGAGCGGCGCCCGCGTCGGAGCTGGCGAGAGCCGACTCCTCGCGGAGCCGGGCAACCTCTCGCTCGAGGGTGCCTACCCGGGCCTCCAGATCATTCGGGGAATCCGCCACGATCCGAGATCCTACTGTGACGCCGTGCGCGCAGGGTGTCAGGGCAGCACGATCCCGGCGGCGAGCAAGACCGCGACCAGGGCCAGGGTGATCCGGAGTGCCCGCTCGTGGCGCTGCCATTGCTGGTCCCACCACGGGGCGTCCCGGCTGTGGTGGCGGCCCAGCGCCATCGCAGCCCGCCCCAGGCCGAAACCGAGCCCGGCCGCCACCGCCGCTGCCCAGCCACTCACCAGGAGTACCGCCATCAGCGGCAGGTAGGGCAGGTTGCTCGGCATGTGGGTGCGCACCCCGGAGCCCATCTCGAAACCGAACCGTAACGCGCCCGCATCCCCACCGGCCGCGATCACCGTCGAGGGCACCTGCGCGCGCCGGTGCGGCAACCGCACGCGGTGCAGCCCGCACTCGCCGGCGAGCACGAACAACGCCACCGCGATGATCACACCCACTCGCCCGGCAGGCGGTACCACCGGCCGCACCAGAGCGCCCAGTGTCACCGTCAGTGCGCTGACGGTGAGACCCCCGGCAAGCAGGCCGACAGTGAAGTAGGCCCGTGACGAATCCCGCCAGACTGGCGAGCTCAGCAAGTACGCTGAGTTGGCGCTTCATGCCGAGCCGGACAGCGCGTAGCCTGCGGTCAGCCCGAGTAACAGCCACGCCAGCACCCAGCCTTCGCGGATCACCGGCGCGGCCACGGTGAGCACCGTCAGCGCGCCGGTCACCAGCACGGGACCGAATACGGCACGCCGCAGGCGTGGGGTCAGCTCCATCGATCAGGGCAGCGTCGCGTTGCAGATCACCTGTTCCAGGTTCGGCGCCCCAGCGTAGTGGATCTCGCCGTCCGCGCAGCGGTAGACGACATCGTCAGCTTTCCAGAGCCAGGCGTCGCGGTTTTCCTCGCCGGCGCGGCAGATGGTGCGCGGCTGGTAGCAGTCAAGGCCCTCCCCCCAGTTCCCGAAGCAGCCATTCTTGAACCACTTGTCGGAGTCGCAGTACGACGGGGAGTACGGCGCGCCGGTGCAGATCGGTCCGTGCGGCCCGTAGTGGTAGAGACCGCAGCTGGGGTATTCGCTGCCTTTCTCCGCCCTGGCCGGGCGGGCCAGCGGGACCCAGCTCAACACCGTCATGCCCAGGGTCATGGCTGCCGTGCCGATGACAGCCAGGACCCCTCGTCGGCACACTCCCCTTGCGGCGCCGGGGAACCGCACGGCGCGCGGGTGCGCGTCGGGACCGGGCTGGTCGATCCAGGGGATGTCAGCTGGGGTCATGACGTTTCGTGCTGGCGCATCGCGGTGTTCAGCACGTCCGCTACCTGCTCCGCCAGCCGTTCGGGGGACATTACCGGCTGCCTGGCCAGCACCGTGCCGTCGGCATCGACGTGCAGCAGGGCCGGCGCCCACGGCAGGTCGAGCTCCGTGACGAGTCCGGGGTCCACCCGGGACCGGATGCTCGGGGTGTCCGCCCACCGGGCCCGCGGGGACAGCACCTCGAACCGGGTACCCGGATGCTCGCCGGCCAGCCGGGTGAACGGTTCGTGCACCGCGTCGCAGAAGCCGCACCCGGGGTCGAGCACCAGCAGCACCAGGTGCTCCGCGCCGGCCAGCTCCGGCACCCGGCGACCCGCGGCGCCGCGCCATGGTGGCGCGCCGAGCTGGGCCACCTCGGCCTGCAGCTCCCGCAGCTGCCGCAGGATCCCGGCCATCGCCAGCGTCAGCACCGCCAGGCAGCCCCACGCCAGCGTCACCGTCGCGGTGAGCACACTCACGCGGCTCGCCCGTCGACCGCCGCTGGCAGGGTGTACAGCAGCACCGCCAGCACGGCGGCGCAGACGACCAGCAGGATCGTGACCCCTCCGCCGGGCAGCGCGGCCGCCGGATACAGCGCCGTTGCCGCGATCGTGCTGACCGCCAGGAGCACGGCCCGGGCGATCCCACCGGGGCCCACCTGAGCGCCCATCCGGTTGCAGCCGCAGTCCGACTCATCGCCCCGGTAGCGTCGCCACGACAGGTGGGCGGCGAAAGCCGCGTACAGCGCGGTCTGGCCGGCCAGCGCCCAGCGCAGCTGCGCGGTGCCCAGGAGCACCGCGGCGACCGAGGGCACCCCGACGACGAATTCGACGGCCGCGATGGCCCGGGCGCCCGCCACTGAGGTACCGGCTGCGCGAGCCAGCGCCTTGGGTGCCCGCATGTGCTCAAGCCCGGCCTCGACCAGCAGGAATGCGCCCGCGAGCACGGGTACCGCCAACAGCACGGGTACCCCCAGCAGGATCATATGGGCTCCCAGGTCACGCTCAGGCCACGCAGGAAGGCTAGCGCTTCGGTCGAGTCCGCGGTGTCGGCCGGCCCCGGGACCAACCGCGTGATCGCCGTGGGAGTGGCCAGGACCAGCGCGTCGGGCCGGGACCGCCCCCGTGCGCCGGGCCCGAGCGGCTCGCGCCACAGCTCGCCGTGCGGGGTCGGATAACCCCGGTGCTCGGGGATCGCGACCTGGCTGGCCCCGGGGCGCTCGATTGTCAGGTAGCCGATCCCGGGGATCTGCTTGGCCACCCGGATCGGCTCCCGCTGGGCGTGGGCGGCGCTGCGCGGACGGGCCAGCATCCCCAGCGGGGTGTCGGTCAGCCGGAACGCGTCGAAGACCCTCGTGATCCCCTCGGGGGAGCCGGCGGCCCGGGTGTGCAGCTCGAACCACTGCCCGCGCCAGGCCGTCCGATACTCGGCCGGCTCCCGCCTGCTGCCGATGATCAGCTCACCGCCCCGGTAGGGCTGGCGCAGCAGCTGGTCGGGGATCGTCGTGTAAGTGCTGTGCCAGTCAAAGGCGCCGGCCTCGGCGACGGTGAATGATCGGCGCGCACCCCGCACCAGGGCGATGAATCCGCACGACCACGGCCTGGACAGGTCCAGGGTAGTGCCGTGCAGGAGCACCTGGGAGCCGTCCGGCGTGACGAACGCCGGCCCACCCCGCCACGGCCAGTCGTACCGACCGCGCACCGACGGCGGGCTCATCGACGTGATCATGCGTAGCTCCCGAGCGGGTCGAGCGCCTCCTGATGACGGAGGGCACCGCCTTGGAGACTGGGCGCGATCGTCGCACAACCTCCCTCGCCGAGGACGCGCGGCCCGCTGGGGATTGCGCCGGATTAGGGGGCGCTGAAATCCTCTCGCCGGGCTCCGGCGAGGAACGCCGACCACCCGGTGGGGGCGAACGCGAGCATCGGGCCGGTGGGATCCTTGGAGTCGCGCAGCCCGACCAGCGCAGCGGCCCGCGCCACCTCGACGCAGTCGCCGTTACCGTGGCTGTGGGAACTCTTGTGCCACACCGCGTGGCGGAAGTCGGGGCGGGACACGATGTGCCTCCTTGCGGGCGGGCCTGCCTAGAGCTGGTGGGCGAGCCCCGCGAGGAAGGCCACCGACTCCTCCGGCGGCAGCGCCACAGCCGCTATCCAGTCGAACAGCAGTCTATACCGGAAGACGTCCTCTTCATCGCCCAGATGCAGGTCACTGGTGAGGGTCTCCAGCACCACGCTGTCCGGGTCCTCGGGGTCGGTGAAGCGGTAGAGCGAGAACGAGCTGTGCGGCAGGTAGTAGTCGCCGATCCGGGCCTCCAGCGGCAGTACCCGCAGGGTCACCGTCGGCTGCGTGGACAGCTCCACCAACCGGGCGAGCTGGGCGGCCAGCACCTCAGCCGGGGCGGCGCGGCGGCGCAGCGCGGTCTCGTCGATGATTGCCTGGTAGCGTGGCGGGTTCTCGCCGGTGAGTACCGCTTGCCGGGCCTGCCGCGCGGCCACCTCGGCCTCGACGTCCAGGCTGGCGTGTATCGACAGCTCGGAGTGCACCCGGGTTCGGGTGTAGTCCGGGGTCTGCAGCAGGCCCGGGATCACCGACTGCTGGTACTGGCGCAGCTCGACCACGCCGGCTTCCAGTTCCGCGTAGCCGCGCTGGCGGTGCCCCAGGTCGGCGAACGAGCGCCACCAGCCGCGGGTGTTCGCGGCGTCTCGGCCGATCGCGATGAGCTTCTCCCGGTCCGCGCCGGTCACCCCGTAAAGGTCCAGCAGGTCGAGGATGTCCGAGAGGTCCGGGCGGGTGCGCCCATTCTCGATCCGGCTCAGCTTCGAGGCCGAGGCCCAGCCCACCCGCTCGATCACCTGCTCGCCGGTGAGCCCGGCCTTGTCCCGCAGCGTGCGCAGCTCCGCTCCGAGCCGCCGTCGCCGCACCATCGGGCTCCCGGTCGCCACCGCCCCACCTCCCGTGTTCCACTGACCAGCCACCTAGCGTCAGGTGGTTATTACGCGAAGCTACTCTAGCGTACAGCGTGTTTGATTTTTATGGAACTTCCACATATGGTTTGTGCATGGACGATGGTGTACCGCTGCACACGCTCGACGCCGTGCCCCGGCTCTACGCGCTGCGCCGCGAGGAGGACGAGGACGGTCCCGCCGAGGTGATCGCCTGGGGCCTGGCCTTCGCCGACGGCAGAGCTCTCACCCTCTGGTGCGACCCGCCCCACCCCGGCGCGTTCACCGCCTTCGGCAGCCTCCAGACCGTCGAGCAGCGCTACGCCCCCAACGCCGGTGCCGACCTGATCTGGCTGCCCGCCCCGGTTGGTGTCCAGCTACCGCGCAGCTCCCGACATGGGCTAGTCGCGGCCTGTCGTGGCGCCAGTTCTGGATCGATGCGCGAAGATGGGGAGAGCCGAACAGCGACCGTGGCGGAGGGGTGGCGATGAGCACGCGCGATGAGCGAGCCGACGCTCTCGATCGCTTCAGCACGCCGCTTTACACAGTGTCCGAGGCGGCGCGCTACCTTGATGTGCCAGTGAGCGCCTTGACGACGTGGACGCATGGCTATTGCCGCAAGCCGGTGGCTCGCCGCGAGGTCATCGGCGCGCCGGTACTCACCGCCCTGCCGAGAACCGGTTTCCGCGGTCCGGTCATCCCGTTCATCGGGCTGGCTGAGGGCCTGGTCCTCACCGCGATGCGGCGCAGCGGCGTCCCGCTGCAGCGTATCTGCCCGGCACTGGAGCGGCTCGACGAGCGGTTCGGGCTGGCGCACGCCCTGGCCAGCAAGCGCCTGTACACCGATGGCGCGGAGGTCCTGTTCGACTACGCCGAGACCGGTGATGATCCCACCGCGGCGCGCGCCGCCCGCGAGCTGGTCGTGGTTCGCAGTGGCCAGCGGCTGTTCAACGAGATCGTGGCGGCGTACCTGCGGCGGCTGGAATTCGGCGCCGACGGCTACGCCCGGCTCATCCACCTACCGGCCTACGAGGTCGCGGAGGTGGTCGCCGATCCGGCGCGGGGTTTCGGGCAACCGATTTTCGCGCGCGGCGGGACGCGGCTGGACGACGTGTTAGCACTGTTCCGGGCCGGCGAGCCCCTCGATGTCGTCGCCGAGGAATACGGTGTCCCGCGCGAGCAGCTGGAGGACGCCGTGCGTGTCGCCACCCGCCCAGCGGCGTGAGTAATGGCATCGGACATCCCGAAGGGTTGCCCGAGTTTAGGCACCCGGTCACATGGATGCTTGCGCACCTTCCAACCCGTCTCATGGCGTCGGCAGCGACGAAGCTGCTCGGCGGCACGGCGGCGTGTCAGATGGAGGTGTCCCAGAGAACGCTGATCGGCAGCGCCAGCAGGCGCTCTCCGAGGGGCAACGCGGTGGGGCCGGTGTTGAGCACTACGCCCGCGACGAAGCGGTGGCCAAGCCGATCGCGGAGCTTGGCGAGATGCCGAACATCCCGGTGCCCAACGTCCGCGCCGGACTTCACCTCAATGCCGGCCACTCGGCCGTCCGGGGCCTCGACGATCACGTCCACTTCGGCCAGCTGGCGGTCCCGGTAGTGCAATAGCCGGGCTCGCGTGTGTGACCAGCCTAGTTGCCGGATCAGCTCGGTCACGATGAATCCTTCGAGCACGGCGCCATCGGCTCCTTGCGCAATCTCTGGCCGAGCAAGGGCGTTGACGTCCATTCCGCGCAGTGCAACAGCCACTCCAGGATCAGTGAGGACGATCTTAGGTGCGCGGATCTCGCGTTGCGCCAGGTTCGGTGACCACGCAGGGAGCCGGCGCACGAGGAACACCGCTTCGAGCACGTCGAGATAGCGATACACGCTGCGTTCGGGCAGACGGGCATCCCGAGCGAGATCCGCAACGTTGAGCACGGTCGCCTGCCGTGCTGCTACGAGTCGGAGCAGGCGGGGGAGCTCGCTGGTGCGTGGCGAGGTGGTGATACCCGGAGCTTCGCGCTCCACGACAGTCTCAACGTATGAGTCAAACCAGCCGATGCGGCGGGTGCGGGCACGGAGCACCGCCTCCGGGTACCCGCCCGCACTCGCCAGTTCCAGGTAGTCCCGCTTGGTCAGCGAGCTCGCACTCTCCGTCTCGAGTGCGCCGTTGAGCAGGAGATCCAGGAACCCCTCTCGGCGTCCTTCGAGCTCCCCCTGGCTGAACGGCCACAATTCGAAGCGTTCGATCCGGCCGGCGAGCGTCTCGGATACCCCACGATTGGCGCTGAGCTGAGACGATCCGGTGATGATGAACCGCCCAGGCCGGGGATCAAGATCGACCACAGACTTGATCGCGAGTAGCAGATCGGGCACCCGCTGGATCTCGTCGACCGCCAGCAATCCGGGCCGGTCGGAGACGAAACCGTGGGGGTCGGCTTCGGCTGCGAGCCGGATGCGGCGGTCGTCAAGCGACACGTAGACAGCGTCGGGCCGAACCGCGACCAGCGAGCGGGCCAATGTCGACTTACCGGCCTGACGTGGGCCGACGATGCCGATGACGCGGGTATCGGCGAGCGCCTCCTCGATCGGGCCGCACATGTGCCTCCTTACCTGCTCCGGCAGCCCAGCAGTCGACATGGCGGATATGGTAGACCTAAGATGGCGGAGATGGATGACTTGGTGTGGCGGAAATGGCGGCCCAGATCACGGCCGGGGGTGTCAGGCAAGGCGCTGGTAGAGCTTGATACGCACCGCCGGTTGGGGTGAACGTCGGGACGGGCCGTTCGATGTAGCACGTTGGTGCTACTCTGGGCGCTATGGAATCGGTGGGGATACGGGAGCTTCGGCAGCACGCCTCCCGGTATGTCGCCATGGCGAAGGCGGGCCAGCGTGTTCCGGTGACTGAACGAGGAAAGCTGGTTGCCTACCTGGTGCCGGCCGAAGGCCCGGGAACGTTTCTGGAGAGTCTTTCCTTGTCCGGGGAGTACATGCCGCCAGCGGGTGCGATCGGTGATCTCCTTCCGCCGCCGGCGATCCCGCGGGGGCGGCGACCACTCAGTGAGGTTGTCGCCGAGTTGCGGGATGCGGAGCGTTGGTGATCTATCTCGATACCTCCGCATTCGTCAAGCTGGTCTGGGCTGAGCCAGAGAGCGACGCGCTCAGCCGGTTCCTCACCCGGCGGCTCGCAACGCCGCTGGTGTCCAGCAGCCTGATCACTGTAGAGACGCGTCGCGTCGTGCAGCGCGAGGACCCTTCCGCGCTTGCCCGGGCCGATCTCCTGTTGACCCGGATCGGCCGCATCGGTATGACAGCGAGCATCGTCGAGTCGGCAAGCCGGCTTCCTGACCGTTCGCTGCGATCGCTGGACGCGATTCATCTGGCTACCGCGCTGCTGTTGCGCGAGGATCTCGGCGTGGTGGTCACCTACGACAAGCGGCTGGCAGCCGTCGCCGAGGCATACCATCTGCCGGTTGACTCGCCCGGCGTTGCGGCCACCGGTTAGCGGTAGCTTGGGTTCACACGGTCGTGGCGATCTGTCGGGCTGTCCGTGCGAGTTCTTGGGTGTCGGTGCCGGGTCGGGCTTCCAGGGCGGTGGCCATGCGTACCGCGCTGGCGGCGAACCCCTCGGCGGTGTCGAGCCGGCCCAGGTCGCGCTGGATCGCGGCGGTCCCCAGATCGGCGCCCGCGCGCTCGAAGGCATCGCGGGGCTTCCACCCATCGTTCGCCTCGGCGAGGCGACGGAGGGTCGCATCAAGGCCACCCATGGCGGCGTAGGCGGTCGCGAAGGCCCGGGCCAACCGCGCGGCGAGGGTCGGTACCCGTAGATCATCGGCGCAGGTGCGGAGCTGAAACCCGCCGAGCTGGACGAGCTTGAGCGCATCGTTGGGGTGTCCGGTGCGGACCAGCGTCATCCCGGCATGCCAGGCGGCGTTGGCGATCCCGTAGGTGTCCCGGGCTGTACCGGCCAACCGCGGGGCGTGCGTGAAGAAGCCTGCCCCGTCCAGCCCGGAGTCGTAGCAGCAATCCCGCCTCAGTGTGCAGCTCCGCCAGCGCGGCGGCCAGCCGCACCTTGACGGCATCGGTCGCGGGGACCTGCATCCAGCGGGTGTAGAGCGTCGCGGCGGCGCTGAACAGATCGGCCTGCCCGCCGTAGTACCGCGCGAGACCGCGCAACCCCTCGGTGACCGCCCGCACAGTGTGCACATGGACCATCCCCAGCCGCGAGGGCAGCGGTTGCCCGGTCGGCAGGGCCAGCTCGGGCAGACCCA
>JBOHFY010000109.1:0-2434 GCA_050699895.1 Pseudonocardiaceae bacterium | reverse complement strand
GCCTCACCGGCAGCCTGGATGCGCTCAGCGAGCTCGGGTGCCGTGCTGAACAGACCCCCGGTGCGCAGGCCCAGCGCCACCTTCATCGCCCCGGTCAACGTCGCGCCGTCGACCACGGTGGTCGGCGCCAGCGTGCGCACCGCGTAGGCCAGCGCGTCAGCGAGCACCAGCCGGCCCTCCGCGTCGGTGTTGGTCACCTCGGTGGTGGCACCACCCACGTGCGTCACCACGTCACTCGGGCGAAACGCCGACCCGGACACGTGGTTCTCCGCGCACGGCACCAGCCCGGTCACCCGCAGCGGCAGCATCAGCTGCCCGAGGGCCAGCAGCGTGGCGATCACCGCGGCACCCCCGGACATGTCCGTGCGCATCAGGTGCATGCCCTCGGCAGGCTTGATCGAGATACCGCCGGTGTCGAAGGTGACGCCCTTGCCGACCAACACCAGATGTCTCTCCGAGCTCAGGTCGGGTGGGTGCCAGGTCAGCTCGAGCAACCGAGGCGGGCGGGCCGAACCGCCGCCGACCGCCAGCACTCCCCCGAAGCCGTGCTCAGCCAGCCAGTGCTCGTCGCGCACAGTGGCCCGCAGACCGGGCACAGTGGCGGCCAGGCGGGCAGCGGTGCCAGCGAGCCACGCGGGGTCCTTGAGCCCACTCGGGGTGTTGGCGAGGTCCCGGGCCAGCCCCGTGGCCCGGCCAAGCAACTGCGCCCTAGCGACGGCCTCGGCCAGTGGCCCCAGCCGGTCGCCGGGTGCCGCGACGAGCGCCACGGTGGTCCTCAACGGTGACGTCTCACCACCACTGGTGAGGCGGTAACAGTGCGAGCCCACCACGCACCCGAGGGCCAGGGACGCCGCCTGCTGGACGCTCGTGCCGGGTGGCAGGTGCACTTGCACCAGGCGCGGCGCTCGCCGACCTGCCACCGAGGTAGCCCGGACCAGCGCGGCACCGGCCGCTCGCCACTCCCCCGTGCTACCCGCTCCGGTGCCCACGAGCCACCCGTGGTCGGGCCGCGCCGTGGCCAGGGGCACTACCTGAGTCGAACCGGCGGTGGCCCGCACCCGGTACCGGTCTAGCCATTGCCCGTCCACACCGATCTCATCCGAGCCCGGGCCCAAGATCAGCTGATCACCCATTGGTGACTGTTCAGCGGGAGGGTGGCCGACGAGCACGACATCAGGCACTCCAGGATCACGCCGCGCCCGCGCCAGGACCTCAACCAGCGGGGTCGGGATCTGCGGCATCACGGACACTGACGTCTCTCCGGGTGTGTTCGTGGTGCGGCCCCGGTGCGCCTGAAGGCGCCAACCGAGGCCACGGGAGACGGACGCTGGACGCGAGCCGTCACTCCACAACGGCCCGCAATGCCTCGCCAAGTTCGCCAGCCTCATTCGCCGACATCTCGACTACGAGGCGCCCACCGCCCTCGAGCGGGACGCGCATCACGATGCCCCGTCCCTCCTTCGTCACCTCGAGGGGACCGTCTCCGGTCCGGGGCTTCATGGCCGCCATAGCGTGCTCCCTCCGTTCATTGCGTCACCGCGGGTGGCCACGCGACACCAGTGACCCCCTACATTCTCCCTTATCGGCTCCGGCGCCCGAAAAGTAACCGGCGTCGGAGCTCACCCGGTGCCGCGGCGGAAGCAGCCGGCGAGGTGGTCATCAACCATCCCGGTGGCCTGCATGAGCGCATGGCAGGTGACGGGACCGACAAAGGTGAAGCCCCGGCGCCGCAACGCGGCGGCCATCGCTTCGGACTCGCGGGTCCGGGCCAGCACGTCGGCCGCGGTGCGCGGCGCGGGCCGCCCAGCGGGGTCGGGCGCGTAGGACCACAACAGGGCGTCCAGATCCTCGCCTAACTCGGTGACCGCTCGGGCATTGCGCACCGTCGCCTCAATCTTGGCCCGGTTACGGACGATTGTCCCGTCGGCGAGCAGGCGCGCCACGTCGTCGTCGGTGAACGCGGCGACCGTAGCCGGGTGGAAGCCGGCGAAGGCGCGCCGGAAGGCCTCCCGCTTGCGCAGGATCGTCAGCCAGGACAGACCCGACTGGAACGCCTCCAAGCTGAGCCGCTCGAACAGGACGGCCTCGCCATGCACCGGCACGCCCCACTCGTGGTCGTGGTAGTAGCAATAGTCCGGGGCCGAGCCCGCCCACGGGCAGCGCAGCCGGCCGTCTGTTCCGGCCGCTGGCCCGCTTCCCGAGCTCATCTGGGGGCTGACCTGGGGTAGGTCCGGCAGAAGCCGGCGAAACGGTCCAGCGACAGGCGCAGACCCCAACCGAAGACCGGGCGAACCACCGGCCACCCCAGCCGACCGAGCACCCCCAAGGGCAGCTCCAGCTGCTCAGTCCACTCGAAGGTGGCGGCATCGCGACCACGTGGCACCACGGCGAAGATGCCGGTGCCGCGCACCACCCGCCCGAGGTGCCGCATCTC
>JBOHFY010000108.1:0-7980 GCA_050699895.1 Pseudonocardiaceae bacterium | reverse complement strand
GGCGTAGTCGCGCACCGGTCCGGTGGCGGGGTCAGTAAAGAACACGCTGAGCAGCGAGCCCGCGGTCTGCACCAGATGCGGCACGCTCGCGACGTCCAACGCCTGGTCAAGTAGCCCGGCCAGCCGGGTGGCCGCGACATCCAGCCGGGCGTAGACCTCCCGGTCGGCGGCCCGCAGGGTGGCCAGCCCGGCGGCCACCGCCACCGGGTTCCCGGACAGCGTGCCCGCCTGGTACACCGGCCCGGCCGGCGCGAGGTAGGCCATCAGTTCCTGGGCGCCACCGAACGCCGCGGCCGGCAGCCCACCGGACATCACCTTGCCGAAGGTGTACAGGTCGGCGCTCACCCTCTCGAGCCCGAACCAGCCCGCAGCCGAGACCCGGAACCCGGTCATCACCTCGTCCAAGATCAGCAACGCACCGTGGGCGTGACACAGCTCACGCAGCGCGGCGTTGAAGCCGGCATCGGGTGGTACCGCGCCCATGTTCCCGGCGGCCGCCTCGGCGATGACGGCGGCGATCTCGACACCCCGTTCGGCGAACAGGGCGCGGACCGCGTCGAGGTCGTTGTAGGGCGCCACGATCGTGTCAGCGGCCTGCGCGCCGGTGACGCCGGGGCTGCTCGGCAGCCCGAAGGTGGCGACGCCGGAGCCGGCGGCGACGAGCAGCGCGTCGACGTGCCCGTGGTAATGCCCGGCGAACTTGACCACCACCGGGCGCCCGGTGATGCCCCGGGCCAGCCGGATCGCGCTCATCGTCGCCTCCGTGCCGGAGTTGACCAGCCGGACCTGCTCGACCGGGGTGACTCGGCGCACAATCTCCTCGGCGAGCTCGATTTCGCCGATAGTGGGAGTGCCGAAGGACAGCCCCCGCGTGGCGGCCGCCCGCACCGCGTCCACCACCGCGGGGTGCGCGTGTCCCAGGATCATCGGCCCCCAGGACGAGACCAGATCGACATAGCGGTTGCCATCGACGTCCCACAGGTAGGGCCCCGCCGCTTCAACCATGAAGCGCGGCGTGCCACCGACCGCCCGGAACGCCCGGACCGGGGAGTTCACCCCGCCAGGGATCACCGCGCTGGCCCGGTCGAACAGCCGGGCCGACTCGGTGGCGCTCATACGAGCCGGCCTCCGCCCCGCGCGAGGACCGCCTCGCGCCCGGCATCAAGCAGCAGGATACCGGCGAGGATGGCCGCGCCGGTCGCGCTCGCCCACCAGCTTCCCTCGATGCGGCGCAGCGCGACACCCCGGCGGATCGTGACGTGCACGCCGCGATGCCAACACCACCAGGCAAGCCCGGCGAACGCGATGGCGGCCAGCACCTCAGCCACGGCGACCGCGGCTCGCGGCGGGCCGTGATCGCCGGCGCGCGTCGACATCGCGAAACCCACACCCGCACCCTGCCATGACTCCTCCCGCCCATAGTCGGCGGGACTGACTAGGCGCCATGATCGTCGAAAGTGAGGCGTAACCGTGCAAGTGTGCATGGCCAAGGCTCACTTTCGGCGATCACAGGCGCTGGGGCCGAAACCAGGCATTGGCCGCAGGCAAGAACATGGTCACAATTGCCCCGATGAGAAGCAGCAACTGGAGCAGCCCGGTAACCGATCCCGCTCCACTAGCAAGGCCGATCAGCCCGAACGGCACGCTCAGGCCGCCGAATACGGCCAGCACGATCCGCGCCCAGTTACGTCCCCCACGCATCAGAAACACGAAGAGGAGCTCAGCGGCCACGACGAGCACAATTCCGATGACGAACGCGGCCGTCGTGAAGCTCTCGATCGTCGACTGGTCCGCCGCCGGGTTCTGGGCAAGCACCTGAGCGATCGTCTCGGCTCGGATCTGGCTGTACACAGCGACGGCCCCGACCACGCCGAGCACGAGGATGGCGATCCAGAGCCAGAAGGAGATCTCGACCTCCTGCGGCCGGGGTGCCCGCAACGGCACCTGTCCAGCCGAATAGTCACCCGGGGGCGGGGGCATGGTCATGCCCGCGACGGTAGCCGTGGCGTACCCGCGTCGTCACGGGAATTCCAGAATCAGCGCAGCCAGTCTGCGGCTTGCACCGCCCAGTAGGTCAGCACCAGGTCGGCGCCGGCCCGGCGGATCGAGGTCAGCGTCTCCAGCACGGTGCGCCGCCGATCCAGCCAGCCCTGCGCCACCGCCGCTTCCACCATCGAGTACTCGCCGGAGACCTGGTAGGCGGCGACCGGGACGTCGGAGACCTCGGCGACCGCGCGCAACACGTCCAGGTAGGACGACGCGGGCTTGACCATCACGATGTCGGCGCCCTCGGCGAGATCCAGCGCCACCTCGCGCAGCGCCTCGCGGGCATTGGCCGGATCCTGCTGATAGGTCAGGCGGTCCCCGCGCAGCTGGGAGTCCACCGCGTCGCGGAACGGCCCGTACAACGCCGAGGCGTACTTGGCGCTGTAAGCCAGGATCCCAGCGTCGTGGTGGCCTTCGGCATCCAGCGCCGCCCGGACCACCCCCACCTGGCCATCCATCATGCCGCTGAGCCCGACCAGGTGGGCGCCGGCCCGCACCTGCGCGAGCGCCAGCCGCGCGTACATCGCGAGGGTCGCGTCGTTGTCCACCCGGCCGGACGCGTCCAGCAGGCCGCAGTGCCCGTGGTCGGTGAACTCGTCCAGGCACGTGTCCGCCATGACCACGATGTCGTCGCCGACCTCGGCACGCACATCGCGCAAGGCGGTGTTGAGCACGCCGTCCGGGTCGATGCCGCCGGAGCCGGTGGCGTCCCTGGTGGTGGGCACACCGAACAGCATGATCCCGCCTAACCCGACGGCCACCGCCTCGGCCGCGGCCTTGCGTAGCGAGTCCCGGGTGTGCTGCACGACCCCAGGCATGGAGGGGATCGATACCGGCGCCGCGGCGCCCTGCTTGACAAACACCGGCAGCACCAGCTGGTGCGGGCGCACCGTCGTTTCAGCAACCAACCGGCGCATCGCCGCCGTGGTGCGCAACCGGCGCGGCCGGCTCGTCGGATACATGATGGGCCCCTCCGGGGCTTGTGAGTGGCGATACGACCTATAACTCGCATCGCCACTCACGGGTTATCCACAGGGGTTAGCGACGGCGGCTTTTGGCTTTGCGGGGTGGGGGCAGGGCGCCCTCGGCGCGGAGTTGGGCGGCGTGCTCGGCCAACGCGTCGACCAGGGCGCCGACCTGCGCCAGCTCGGGCTGCACGTCCACCCGGAGGCCGAACTCGACCGCGGTCTCCGCGGTGGCTGGGCCAATACAGGCGACGATCGTGCGAGTATGCGGCTTGCCCGCGATACCAACCAGGTTGCGCACCGTGGATGAGGACGTGAAGCACACCGCGTCAAAGCCACCGGTCTTGATCATCTCACGAGTCTCGGCGGGCGGCGGAGCGGCCCGCACCGTGCGGTAGGCCGTCACGTCGTCGATCTCCCAGCCCCGCTCGCGCAGCCCGGCGGCCAGCGTCTCGGTCGCGATGTCCGCGCGCGGCAGCAGCACCCGGTCCACCGGATCAAGCACATCATCGAAGGGCGGGAAGTCGGCGAGCAATCCGTCGGAGGACTGCTCGCCTGTGGGCAGCAGCTCAGGGACGATCCCCATCGAGCGCACCTTCTCCGCGGTGGCTTCTCCCACGCACGCGATTTTCACCCCAGCGAATGCGCGAGCATCCAGACCAAATTCGGCGAACTTGTCCCAGACCGCCCGGACCGCGTTGGTGGAGGTGAACACCACCCACTGGTAACGACCGTCGACCAGGCCCTTCACCGAGCGCTCCATCTGCGCCGGGGACCGGGGCGGCTCCACCGAGATGGTCGGGACCTCGACCGGCACCGCGCCGTGCATCGCCAGCCGCTCGCTCATCGCCCCGGCCTGCTCTTTGGTCCTCGGCACCAGCACCTTCCAGCCATACAGCGCCCGAGACTCCCACCAGGACAGCTTCGCCCGCTGCCCCACCGCTGAGCCAACGGTCACCACCAGCGGCCCGGTGAGCTCACCGGCGTCACCGCTCAGCGACGCCAGCGTGGTCTCCACCGTGTGCTGCGTGGGCATGGTGCCCGCGACGGTGATCGCCACCGG
Source organism: Pseudonocardiaceae bacterium (assembly GCA_050699895.1). Classification (GTDB taxonomy): domain Bacteria; phylum Actinomycetota; class Actinomycetes; order Mycobacteriales; family Pseudonocardiaceae. The sequence continues at coordinate 3,906 of JBOHFY010000108.1, read as the reverse complement.
GGTCTGCGGAGCCAGCCCGTGCTCAACCAGCGCGGAAGCCGACTCGGCCAGGTGTGACGCGGTGGCGTGCAGCACCAGCGGACCCGCCACCGCGGCCAGGGACGCCCAATCAACACCCGCGCGGACATCGGCTTCCGTGTGCCCCGAGCCCAGCGGCACCCCGGCAAAGGCCGGCACCGCGGTACCCATCGGCACGCCGGGCACCACCTCGAACGGCACCGAGGTGCGGGCCACAGCCAGTGCCTCGGCGACCACAGCGTCGGCGGTCAGGGGATCTCCCGATACCAGGCGCACCACGACCCGGCCGCCCTTGGCCTCGGCAACCAGATCCTTGGCGACCTCGCTGGGTTCTCCCACCGCCGGGCGCACCTCGGCGTGCGGCGCCGCCAGCGCGAGCACGTCGGCGGGCACGTCGGGGTCGGTCACCAGCAGCTCCACACAGCTCAGCAGGTGCTGCGCTCGCACGGTGAGCATTCCGGCGTCGCCGGGACCAGCACCAACAAAGGCGATCCGCCCGGTGGTCTTGCAGACACGGCTCATGTACTTACTCGTTTCCCATCGGGCCGGGACACTGGCCATGCAGCGCTGGGTCTGCACCCAGCGTGCCGGCACCCAAGTCCAGCAACTCGGCCGCAACCTGGCGGCCGAGGTTCTCGGCATCGGTCAACTCCCCATCGGAATACGGCGCGGTGGCGGACGACCTGAGCAAGTCATCGTCCGCGGTGGCCGCAACCCCCCGCAGAAACAGCCGCAGGACAACACGTCCCTCGTCGTCCAAGTCCTCGACGACATCGGCCAGCGCACCGACCGGGGCGCTGGCGACGGCCGCGACCGACGCGAGTAACGCCCGCTCGGCGGTGGCCGCGGCGCGCGCCCCGGCGTCATTGAGCAGCGTGCCCAGCAGGTGTTCAGTGTCCAGGTCATCGACCCGGCACTCGCAGGCCAGCGCTCCCTGCCCGGGCGCGGGCAACATCTGCAACGGGTCAAGCAACTCGGTGGCTTCCTCGCTCCGGCCGAGCCGGGCCAGCCCGGCAGCGGCGATCACCACACCATCGAGCTCACCGCCGGCGACCCGAGCGATCCGCGAGTCGACATCGCCGCTGATCGGCACCACCCACAGCCCCAGACCCAGCGCTCGCAGCTGAGCGGCACGCCGACGCGAACCAGTACCGACCAGTGCCCCAGCCGGCAACTCCCCCAGCACCATCCCGTCCCGCGCCACCAGTGCATCGCGCGGATCCGCGCGCTCCGGTACCGCGGCGAGCACCACCGCAGGGTCCGCCGCAGCCGGCAGATCCTTGCACGAGCGCACCGCCACGTCGACCTCACCAGCCACCAGGGCCGCGCGCAACGCCGAGAAGGCGTCCCCGACGGAGTGCACCGGGAGGACACGCACCGCCACCCCGGCGCCGCGTAACCGCTGCGCCACCCACTCGGCCTGGGCCAGCGCCACCGCGCTACTCCGGGTTCCCAGCAGCACTGTCGACCGCCGCGCCGTGGCCATCACCCGGTCCCAGCGGGATCAGGGCGGACGGGCGCGGCGATGGCGGCGGCGGCCTGCGGGTCCAGCCCGAACAATTCTCGCAGCGCGTCCGCGTAGGCAGCGCCCCCACCGGCCTCGGCGAGCTGCTTGACCCGCACCGTGGGGGCGTGCAGCAGCTTGTCCACCACCCGGCGCACGGTCCGGGTCAGCTCATCGCGCACCACGGGATCAAGTCCCGGCAGTCGGCCATCCAGCCGCAGTAGCTCCGCGTTCACCACTTCAGCAGCCCGCCTGCGCAGCGCGGCCACCGTCGGGGCGACCTCCTCGGCGCGCTGGGCCACCAGGTAAGCGCGCACCTCCGCCGCGACCAGGCGCTGGGCGGCGCTGACCGCGTGGGACATCGCCGGGCGCTGCTCTAGCCCGCGAGCCACAGTAGTGAGATCCAGCAAGGTCACCCCGGGCAGCTCGCCCACTCCGGGCTCAACGTTGCGGGGCAACCCCAGGTCGCACACCACGAGCGGCACCGGGGCGTCGGTTATCTGAGTGACGCCCCGGGCGTCGGCAACCTGATCGACGCTGAGCACCGCGCCGCTCGCGCCAGTGCAACAGATCACCACGTCCACAGCGGGCAACACGGCGGCCACGCCGTCCAGACTGACGGCCTGGGCGGGGGTGCCCTCAGCCTCGCACAGCGCGGCCAGCCGCGCCGCGCTGACGTGGGTGCGGTTGGCCACCACAATCTCGGCAACGCCGGCCCGGCGCAGCTGCGCCGCAGCCAGCCCACCCATCGAACCAGCCCCGAAAACCAACGCCCGCCGACCAGCCAAACCCGACCCGGCACCAGCCAGTGCGGCCGCCGTCGCGGCAAGCGCTTCAGAGACCACGGAGGCGCCCTCGGCGTCAATGCCGGTCTCGGTGTGGACCCGTTTGCCGACCCGCAGCGCCTGCTGCACTACCTCGTGCAGCGTGCGCCCGACGGTGCCCGCCTGTTCGGCACCGGCGTACGCGGCGCGAAGCTGACCGAGGATCTGCGGCTCGCCGACGACCATCGAGTCGAGCCCGGCAGCCACCGAGAACAGGTGCTCAACGCCGGCCGCCGCGTAGTACACGTAGAGATGGTCGGACAGCTCATCCAGCGCGATCGCGGACTGGCACGCCAGCATGCCGGTGATATCGGCCAGGCCACCGTGGAAGGTCTCCACCACCGCGTAGACCTCGACCCGGTTACACGTGGACAGCAGCAGCGCCTCCGCGACATGCTCACGCGCAAGCAGCTGGCCCAGGGCCTTGCCGGTGTCCGAGGTGGACGCCGCGACCCGCTCCAGCACCCCGACCGGCGCGCTGCGGTGGGACAGCCCGATGACCACCAGACTCATCGGCCCACCGCGATCGGATCGACCGGAGCAACCACTGGCCCGCACCGACGGGACTGGTAAAATGACAGGATCTGCAACTCGACCGCGAGGTCCACCCGGCGTACCTCGACATCGTCGGGTACCTGCAACACCACCGGGGCGAAGTTGAGAATGCACCGCACGCCACCAGTCACGAGCAGGTCACACACCCATTGCGCGGCGGCCGGCGGGGTACAGATCACCCCGATGGTGACCTCTCGCTCGGCGCACACCGCGGGGATGCTGACGACGTGGTCGACCGGCAACCCGCCGACCGGGATTCCGATCAGGTCCTCTTCAAGGTCGAACAACGCGGTGACCGGGAAACCGCGGTCGGGGAAGCCCGGGTAGCTGGCCAGTGCATGACCAAGGTTGCCGATGCCGACCACGGCGACGCTGTGGTGCCGGGTGAGCCCGAGCAGTCGCTCGATGTGTTCCACCAACCGAGCTGTGTCGTAGCCCACCCCTCGGGTGCCGTAAGAACCCAGGTACGACAGGTCCTTGCGCAACGTCGCCGAGTTCACCCCGGCAGCCCCGGCGAGCTCTTCGCTGGACATGGTAGTCACGCCCTGCTCGATCATTGAGGTGAGTACCCGCAGGTACACGGCGATGCGGCCGACCGCGGCCTCAGGCACGGCGCGGTACGGCATGTCCTCAACCGGTGTGCTGTACCTGCCGTGTTCGTGCACCGTCACGCTGGGCTTCCTCTCGGATCTCGCGCTAGCAAACCGGGTCCGGGGCTGGGTACCGCGCCCCCGCCAGGCGTCCACGTTAGCCGCTTGTGAACGCAGGAACAAAGTCGCGATCTTGCCAGCCCGCGACACGTACTGAGGGCGTGTCGTGTAGCTCTCGCGGTTTGTGATCAACTCTACTGTCGCCGAGTTCGACCAGAGAGCTGTCGGGCCCTGGGCGGATTCAAGGAGCGCTCGCAACACCCTGTGTGAAGTGGGGTGTCGTGATGGGTATGTGTCCGAGGGTTCCTCGTGATCGGGTTCGGGTGTTTTGGCGGGCGCGGTTGGAGGGTGTGTC
>JBOHFY010000107.1:0-7853 GCA_050699895.1 Pseudonocardiaceae bacterium | reverse complement strand
CGGGGTAAGGGTGAAACGGTGGTGTAAGAGACCACCAGCGTCCCGGGTGACCGGGACGGCTCGGTAAACCCCACCTGGAGCAAGGCCAAAAAGGCGCGCCGGCTTCGGCGCGCTGCGCAGGCGATGGAGGGTGGCCCGCCCGATGCCTGCGGGTAGGCCGCTGGAGCCTGCCGGCGACGGCAGGCCGAGATGGATGACCGCCGCCCGGGACGCCGCAAGGCACCCGGTGCACAGGATCCGGCTTACAGGCCAACTCGTCCGCATCGCCTTTCGGGACCTGCACCCGGACGGCGGGACGACGGTCGTGATGGGCGGAAACGCTCTCGATGTTTCTCCGGAGTTCTCACGCTGCCCGACATCTGACGGCCCAGAGACGGCCCCGGCCGGGATTAACGACCCTGCTAGATGCGACCTCGTGGCAAATCCGTTGAACTGCTGGTCGCCACCATGGCCGCTCTGCTCACCGGTTGTTCGCTGTCCACGCCCCCGTGCAAAGAGGGAGACGCCCTCGTCGCGGCCGCGCAGCCCGCCCGTGCGCTTGAGGTGTACGCACGCGCTAAGGCGCAGGGCGACGGCTGCGCTGGGGAAGGCCTGGAGACCGCGAGCCAGTAGAGCGTGAGCAGGTACCTGGGGGTTTCGCCTCGAGTCAGCGGTCTGTTGAGGTGGTGACATCGGTCTCGCCGGCCAGCTCGGCGCGGGCCCGATCGAGGTCAGCGCGCGCCCACAGTGTCACCTGAGGCCAGAACAGGCGCAGCGGGCTGTTGGCGGTGGAGATGGCGTCCCAGAGCTGGCTGTGCTGCCAGGTGCGCAGGTGGGCGAATGCGCCGTGTTCAAACGGGCTGCGGTCGAGCACGCACCGCATGATGGCGCGGTAGGTCATCGTGGGGGTGCCACCGGCGTAGCCGTAGGCGAAAGCGTCCCAGCAGTCGTCGTACTCGGCGTAGCCGCAGTGCTGCGTCCAGGTCATCGACGGGAGTCAGCGTGGCGGCCCAAGCGTCCACGACGGGGCCGCACCACTGTGCGGAGTAGGTGATAAGCTCGTCGTCGGCGACCGGTGCGTAGTCCTCCCTGCGGAGGCTCTGTCCTTCCTGCTTGGCGCGGTCTTGGGATGCTGCGCGCAGCTGCCAGGCCAAGAGCTCGATCGCATCCCGGTAAATCTCACCGAGCGGGTCATCGACGTCGACGTCGGCTTCACGGGTGGGGCGGGTAGCGGGTAGGCAGTTCGGAGCCCAGCGTGAGCTGCACGCGCTGCTGGATATCCGACCATCCGGTGGTGGTGTCCGGGACGATAAAGGTGTGGTCGTAAGCCAGGGTGTGGGCGGCTGCTTCCTCGGTGCAGGTCCCGGCGATCCACAGCGGGATGCGGGTGCCCAGTGCTCGGGCGATCTCGGACAGTTCCAGCTGGGTCACCCACGTCGTCTCCAGCTCGGGCCGCGGCCTGGCTTCACCCGCCTCGTCCTGAGTGGCGTCCACGGTTCGGTCCCACCAGCGCCGCGGCCCGGCGAATGGTGACATTGTGTCCCCGGTGCGCTCGGCCTGCTCGGTGGTCAACCGGTAGACGTCGGCGATGGGCTCCTGGTCGGTGGAATCGAGGAACTGTGTGCGGGGCACGATCACCAGCGCGCTTGGCCACCACCGGGGTTCGACCAAGCGGGCGGCGTGCACCGCTAACCAGTCGGGATGCCCATCAGTACCGTCCAGGGGCGTGAGGTAGACGACGTGCCCATGCGGGGTACCCCACGCGATGGTGTACAGCCGCAGCGCTTCGCCCCGGCGGCCCGCGAACGGGACCATGCCGCGCTGCAGCTCCACCGCCGGTGTTTGCGCCGCGGGCTCCCGGTAGATCCACAGCGCCTCGTCCTGGACGGCCCGGCCGGTGCTGGCGCACCAGGAACCGATCGTGGCTGCCCACCACAGTGGTCGGCCGCCGGCGTCAGTGCGATCGGGTTTAGGCAGTCCGGATGGCTGGGCGGCATACAACGCCCGCGCCCGGCCCTCGCTGATCCCGGCGCGACGCGCAAACTGCGCCAGGGTATGTGGCTGGCCGCCCCCTGCGCCCACGACACGCGCGGTGACGATCAGCGCTGCGTGCGGACGGCACCCAGAGTCTGGGGGGCCGTACGGAGTCGTGTCCGGCGTAGTCTGCCCCGGTGGCGCAGCATGTCTCCCGACGTGGGTGGGTCCTGGTCGGGGTGGTGATCGTGGTGCTCGCCGCCGCGGTGGGGGCTGGGATTCTGCTGCGCGACGTGCGGCCCGCAGCCGAAGCGGCTCGGATTGGACCGACCAGCGGCAACAACGCGGCGCCGAGACAGCCGGAGCCAGGGCCGGCCACCGTCGTCTTCCTGGAGGATGCCGCGCTGCATCCGGATGCCGATCGGATCCGGACTGTGCTGCAGAAGTATTTCGACGCGATCAACGCCGGTGACTACCAGCTCTGGCGCGGTGCCGTCATCCCGCAATGGGCGCGGGACCTCGGGGAAAGCGCCTGGCACGCTCAGTACCGGTCCGCCCTGGACGGTAGCATCGTGGTGCACCGGCTGGAGCCCCGAGCTGGCGGGGGGCTTCTCGCGCTGACGTCGTTCACCAGCCTGCAGAACCCCGCTGACGCACCGCCCGAGCTGCCGGTGCGGTGCCTGCGGTGGTGGGTGTCCTACCCACTGATCGGTGCGGGTGACCAGCTACGGTTGGGTCCGAGCTCGCCGAGCGTGAACCTGCGGGTGGCCTGCTGACGCTCGCCGCCCCAGAAGAGCTCACCACTACAGCGGGATGTTGCCGTGCGCGCCGCGGCCTGCGGGCGCCTCGGCTAGTGCCTCGGCCAAGCGCCGCCGGGTCTGCGCCGGCTTGATGACCTCGTCCACCACTCCGATCGCCACGGCGCGATCCACTCCGCCAGCGATCTGCTCGTGGTGCTCAGCGAGTTTGGCGTGCAACGCCTCGCGCTCCTCCTCCGCCGCGGCGGCCAACGCCCGGCGATGCAGAATGCCCACCGCGGCCTTGGCGCCCATCACGGCGACCTGAGCCTCCGGCCAGGCGAACACCTGGGTCGCACCGAGCGACCGGGAGTTCATGGCAATGTAGGCACCGCCAAAGGCCTTGCGAGTCACCAGGGTGACTCGGGGGACGATCGCTTCGGCGAAGGCATGCAGGAGCTTCGCGCCGCGACGGACCACGCCGTCCCATTCCTGGCCGACGCCGGGCAGGTATCCGGGCACGTCAACCAGGATGAGCATGGGCACGCCGAACGAGTCGCACATCCGCACGAAGCGCGATGCCTTCTCCGCCGACGCCGAGTCCAGGCACCCCCCCAGCCGCAGCGGGTTGTTCGCGATCACCCCGATGGTCCGCCCGGCGAGCCTGCCCAGCCCCACCACAATGTTGGGCGCCCACTTGGGCTGCAGCTCAGCGAACCCGCCGGTGGAGTCGGGCTCGTCCAGCACGGCGCTCAGCAACGGGCGCACGTCGTAGGCGCGTTGCCGCTCCGCGGGCAGGTACTCGGACAGGTCGACCTCCTCGCGAATCGAGTGCAGGTCGAACATCCCCGGGCGAGCGAACAGGCTGGCGATATGACGGGCCCGCAGCAACGCGTCGAGCTCAGAGGAGGCAACCACGTGCGCCACGCCGGATTTCTTACTGTGCGCGCTGGGGCCCCCCAGCGCTTCCATGTCAATCTGCTCACCGGTGACGCTGCGAACCACGTCTGGGCCGGTGACGAACACCCGCCCGTCCGGTGCCATGATCACGATATCGGTGAGCGCGGGACCGTAGGCGGCCCCACCCGCGGCGGCCCCGAGCACCACGGAGATCTGTGGCACCCGCCCGGAGGCCCGCACCATAGCGGCGAACACCTGGCCGACGGCGTCGAGAGCTTCCACACCCTCGGCCAGCCGCGCCCCGCCGGAGTGCCACAACCCGATCACCGGGGACCGCTCCCGGACCGCGGTGTCGATGGCCTCCACGATGTGCCGGCAACCCTCTGAGCCCATCGCACCGCCCATCGTGGTGGCGTCGGTGCAGTAGGCGATCGCCTTGGCCCCGTCGATGCGACCGCGGGCGGCGAACGCTCCGCTCGTGTCGCGGGGGCGCAGCGAGACCATCGTGTCCGGGTCGAACAGGCACTCCAGGCGCAGTTCTGGAGCTCGCGGATCAGCCACTTGCCCATGACTGGACTGGGTGGCCGTGCGGGCACGATGTGCCAGAGCTGTCATCGGTGATCTCCTTGTGCTGGAGTGCCTTATCCGCGGCCAGTCAGGCCGAGGTGAAGGCGAGCGCGACGTTGTGCCCGCCGAATCCGAACGAGTCGTTGACCGCGGCGCGCAACCTCACCTTGCGGGCTGAGCCGGTCACAATGTCGAGCGTCACGCCCGGGTCGGGGTTCTCCAGGTTCAGCGTCGGAGGCACGACACCGTCTCGCAGCGCCAACACGCAGGCCAGGCTTTCGACCGCGCCAGCGGCACCGAGCAGGTGGCCTAACGCTCCTTTGGGCGCGGTGACCACCGCGTGGTCGCCCACGGCGGCCCGGATCGCGGCCGCCTCCGCGATGTCGCCCACCGGGGTGGCGGTGGCGTGCGCGTTGACGTGCCCGATGTCGGCTTTGTCCAGCCCAGCGGTGCGCAGCGCGGCCGAGATCGCTCGGCCGGCGCCGATACCTCCCGGTTCGGGCGCGGTGATGTGGTAGCTGTCGGAGCTGGTGCCCACCCCGGCCAGCCGGCCGTGCCGGGCGGCTCCACGAGCTGCGGCGAACTCCGCCCGCTCGAGTACCATCACCCCGGCGCCCTCGCCGAGCACGAACCCGTCCCGCGCGATATCGAACGGGCGTGAGGCCCGTTCGGGCTCGTCATTGCGGGTGCTCATGGCCCGCATCTGGGCGAACCCGGCCAGCGTGATGGGGATGATGCACGCCTCGGCTCCACCGGCCACCACCACGTCGACTTCCCCGGCTCGCAGCATTCGCCACGCGATGGCCAGTGCCTCAGCACCGGAGGCGCAGGCGGCGACCGGGGCATGTACGCCGCCCCGAGCGCGCAGGTCCAGACCGACATGCGCGGCCGGCCCGTTAGGCATGAGCATCGGGATGGTCAGCGGTGAGACCTTGCGCATCCCGTGATTCTCGAGCAGGTCGTCCTGCCCGAGCAGGGTCAGTGCGCCGCCGATGCCGGTGCCGATCACCACAGCCAGCCGCTCCGGTTCAACGTCCGGCGCGCCGGCGTGTCGCCAGGCTTGCCGCGCGGCGATCATCGCAACTTGTTCGCAACGGTCCCAGCGGCGGGCCTCCACCCGGGGCAGCGAGTCGGCCGGCTCGACCGCCAGCTTCGCCGCGATCCGCACAGGCAGGTCGAAGCGATCAACCCAGTCCTCAGTCAGCGCGACGATCCCGCTCTTGCCGGCGCGCAGGGCGTCCCAGGTCGATGCGACGTCTCCGCCGAGCGGGGTCGTCGCCCCGAGCCCAGTGACAACAACCTCAGTGGTCATCACGCCTCCGCAGCGATGAGGGCGATGAGTATGTCGGCGTCATGTGGACTTGGCGACGTAGTCCACCGCGTCACCGACGGTTTTGAGGTTGGCCAGCACATCGTCAGGCACCTTGACGCCGAAGTAGTCCTCCACCTGCACGGCGATCTCCACCATGGACAGCGAATCGATGTCCAGCTGGTCTACGAAGGACTTGTCCGGGGTGATCTCGTTCTTCTCGATGCCCGCCACCTCGTGCACAATCGTGGCGAGGCCTTCGAGGATCTCCTCGTTCGTCACTGGCATGTGTCCCTTCTGTCGGTCACTGGTGATCGGGGCTGACGGCTCCGTACTGCGAGGTATTCTCCCGATGCGGGGCATAGGTTCAGGCCGGTACCCCGCACGGCTGGATCCTTCACGGCAGGACCACCGCCTGGCCCGCGTAGGACAGGCCGGCGCCGAACCCGATCAGCAGCGCGAGGTCTCCGGAACAGACTCGACCTTCGGCTCGCATGTGGTCCAGCGCGAGTGGTATCGACGCCGAGGACGTGTTGCCCGAGTACACGATATCGTCGGCCACCACCATGTCCTCGCGGGCTCCAGCCGCCCGCATGCGGGCGGCGATGGCCTCAACGATGCGCAAGTTGGCCTGATGCGGCACCAGCACATCAATGTCCGCCGGAGTGAGTCCGGCCAGCTCCACCGCCCGCAGCGCCACCGGCGCGATCTCCGTGATCGCCCATCGGTACACCTCCTGACCCTCCTGGCGGATGAAGGAGTTGCGGTCGGCCACCACGATGGTGTCCACCAGGTCACCGGCGCTGCCGGCGGCGATCGGGCCGATTCCGGACCGCTCGCCGTGGTCAACCGGACCGATTACCGCCGCGCCCGCGCCGTCGGCGAAGATAATGCACGTGGAGCGGTCCATCGGGTCCACCCAGTCGGACAGCTTCTCCGCGCCGATCACCAGCACGTGCCGCGCGGAGCCGGAGCGGATCATGTCGGACGCGGTGCCCAGCCCGTAGCAGAAGCCAGCGCAGGCGGCGTTGATATCGAAGGCGGGGGCGGCGCGGACCCCGATCCGGTCTGCGGTCTGCCCGGCCGCGTTGGGTATGTATGCGGGCATTGTGCAGGTGGCGACCAGCACCGCGTCGATATCCGCAGGCGCCAGCCCGGCGTCGGCCAGTGCCTTGGCGCCCGCATCGACCGCCATGTCAACCACTGACTCGTCTGCGCGGGCGAAGCGCCGTTCGATGATGCCAACTCGGTCGCGGATCCACTCGTCGGTGGTCTGTACCCCGCGGGCGGCGATGTCGGCGTTGGTCACAATCCACTCGGGTTGTGCGCTGCCCAAGCCGAGGATGCGCGCGCCAGCGGTCGCGGCGAGCTGCTGGAGGCGGGGGCTCACGCCAGTATTCCTGAATGGGCACAGAGCAGGCCGGCGACTTTGTCGAGATCCTCGGGTGTTTTCAGCGCCAAGGCGGTGGTACCCGTGACGCCTCGGTCCTTGAACTCTCGTTTGACCAGGCCAGACAGCGCCCCAGCGGGTGGGAGCTCGACCGTCGCGGTGACGGCCAAAGCGCGCAGCGTCGCCATGCAGGAGTCCCAGCGCAGTGGCTTGGTCACCTGCGCGACCAGCCGGCGCAGCATCTCCGCGCCCCGCGTCACCACTTCTCCGTCGGCGTTGGACAGCAGTGGGCGCGCCGGGTCCTTGGCGGTGAGCCGGGCGGCGTAGCGCGCCAGTGCGTGTTCAGCTGGGGCCATGAACCGGGTGTGGAACGCCCCGGCAACGGGCAGCGGCTTCACCCGTGCCCCGGCGGGTTTGTGCGCCGCCAGCGCCGCCAGCGCGTCGAGCCGGCCCGCGGCGACGACCTGCCCGGCGCCGTTGCGGTTGGCCGCCTCCAGCCCCAGCTGGGCCAGCACCGCCGTCACGTCCTCCGGGTCGCCCCCGAGCACCGCGGACATTCCGGTTGGCTCCAGTGCGCACGCGCCTGCCATTTCCTGGCCACGAACGGCCGCGAGCGCGACGGCCTCGTCGGGGGTGAGCACCCCGGCCACCGCTGCCGCGGCGAGCTCCCCGACCGAGTGCCCGGCCAACGGCGCATCGGTCGGCAGGTCCACCCGCCGGGCCAACTCCTCGGCGGCCAGCAGCGACAGCGCCACGGTCAGGGGCTGGGTCACCGCGGTGTCCTTGATCTCCTCGGCATCCGCCGTGGTGCCGAGCCGTTGAAGATCCAGTCCGGTCGCTTCCGACCACGCCGCGACCCGCTCTTGCGCGCCCTGCACCGCCAGCCAGGGCGCCAGCATGCCGGGGAACTGGGCACCTTGTCCGGGGGCGAGCAGCGCGATCACCCGGTCCACTGAACACCCTATCGGGCCGCGGCCGTGATGCTGTCGGTCACGAA
>JBOHFY010000106.1:0-2736 GCA_050699895.1 Pseudonocardiaceae bacterium | reverse complement strand
GTCGCGGCGCCGCCGGACCGAGGGGGGAGGTGTCCGACGGAGTCTTTCTGGGCCTTGTGAGCCCCAACCGAATCATTACCCGATCGAGTGGTCTTCATCAGTTGTTCCTACTTAAGGTAACTCTTTTTACGGCAAAGTGCACCATATATCACTCTAAAGGGGGATCGACCACCGTTGAGAGAGGGCACCAATTGCACCCAGAGCAACCGCCCCTGCACTCGAAGAGCGCAAAACCCCCGGGCCCAGCCGCACCGGCCGGCCTCCCGCAGCGGTGAGCGTGACCAATTCTGCCTCGGTGATGCCGCCCTCGGGGCCAACCACCAGCAGTAGTTCCCCCGCGGCGGGCAACGGCACCGAAGGCAGCGGATCGGTCGCGCTCTCGTGCAGCACCAGGCATCCCACGGCGGCGGCAGCGCGCTGCCCGAGCACGGTGGTGTCGACTGGCTCGGCCACCTCGGGGAACCATCCCCGACGGGACTGTTTGGCCGCTTCCCGAGCCGTCTCTCGCCAACGGGACAGCGCCTTCGCCCCGCGCGGCCCGCAGTCCCAGCGAGCCACACAGCGGTCAGCTCGCCAGGGCACTATCGCATCTACCCCGGCCTCGGTGGCCAGCTCCACCGACAGCTCACCGCGCTGGCCCTTGACCAGCGCCTGGACCAGCGTCACCCGCAACGCCGGAGCGGGCTCGCTCGTCCGGCGCAGCACCCGCAGCCGAAGCTGATCTCGACTGGCATCGAGCACTTCACACAGAGCCAACTCACCACAGCCGTCAGTGAGCACCAGACGCTCGTCGGTTCGCAACCGTCGCACCGTCGCGGCATGCCTGCCCTCAGGCCCAGTCAGCACCGTCTCGGCGCCCTCGGCAGGCAGCTGCTCGGCGAGAAACACCGGCAGGCTGGTCACCTCGGCCCCCCTGCCACCGGCATCCTCAGCGCCGGCCGAACATCAGCGTCCGCCCAAAGAATCCCGCAACCGGGAGAACAAACCGCCGGCTCGACCATTCGCTGTGAGCTCGGCCTGCTCCTCACCGCGCAGGAGGGCAAGCACGCGGAGCAGCACGATCTGCCGGGGGTCTAGCCGCGTCGGGGTCACGACGTCAAGGTGGACGAACAGGTCCCCCCGCCCCTCGGCACGGCCCGTGCTGCGCAGTCGCGGCATCCCCCGCCCCCGCAGGGTCAGCACGGTCGCGCACTGAGTGCCCGGTTCGACCCGGACCTCCTCGACGCCATCAAGGGTCTCCAGCGCAACGGTGGTACCCAGCGCGGCGGACGTCATCGGAACCCGCACGGTGCAGTGCAGATCGGCATCGTCGCGGGTGAACGTCTCGTGCGGCACCTCCTGCACCTCGACGTAGAGATCACCCGCCGCGCCACCACCGGGGCCCACCTCGCCCTGGCCGGCCAGCCGCACCCGCATTCCGTCACCCACTCCGGCGGGTACCTTCGCGGTGACAGTGCGGCGGGCCCGGATCCGGCCGTCCCCGCCGCACTGGCGGCACGGGTCCGGGATGACCTCACCGAAGCCGCGGCACACCGGGCACGGCCGCGCGGTCATCACCTGGCCGAGGAAGGTCCGCTGCACGTTCTGCACCTCGCCGACGCCGCCACAGGTGTCGCAGGCCCTCGGCCGGGTCCCGGGCCGGCAACCGGAGCCATTGCATTCGCCACAGAGCACGGCGGTGTCCACGGTGAGCTCGCGGGATGCCCCGCTGGCGCATTCCTCGAGGGTGAGCTGCAGCCGGATCAGCGCGTCGGAACCGCTCTGCACCCGGCTGCGCGGCCCCCGCCGGCCGGGCCCGCCACCAGCGCCGAAGAAGGCGTCCATGATGTCGCCGAAGCCGAACCCGCCGAAGGGGTCACCCCCGGCGCCCCGCCCCGCACCGGGCTCCAGCGGATCCCCGCCGAGGTCGACGAGCTGGCGTTTCTGCGGGTCGGTCAGCACCTCGTAGGCGGCGGTGACGTCCTGGAAACGCCGTTGGGCCTCGGCGTCGGGGTTGACGTCGGGGTGCAGTTCGCGCGCCAGCTTGCGGTAGGCGCGTTTGAGCTGCTCCGCGCTGGCGTCCCGGGGCACACCCAGGATTGCGTAGTAGTCCCTGGCCACGCTGGCGTCCTCCTGCCGCGACCCTCGCCGCGGTACTCGTCGTACATGTCGGTGAGCTCATCCCCGCTCAACGGGTGGTCAGGATCTCCCCCACGTATCGTGCCACCGCGCGCACCGCGGCGATGGTGCCCGGGTAGTCCATCCTGGTCGGCCCAACCACGCCCATGCCCCCGAGCACCGTGCCATGCGAGGCGTAACCGATCGAGACCAACGAGGTACCGCGCATCTCCTCAGCCTCATTCTCCTCACCGATCCGCACCGTGATAGTGCCCGGGTCACAGGCCGCAGCCAGCAGTTTGAGCACCACCACCTGCTCCTCCAACGCCTCGAGCACCTGGCGCAGCGATCCGGGGAAGTCGGTGGCGTTCCGGGTGAGGTTGGCGGTGCCGCCGAGCAACAGCCGCTCCTCGGGATGCTCCACCAACGTCTCGATCAGCACCGTCGAAGCCCGGATCATCGCATCCCGGAGCTCCAGGGGAGCCTGCTCCGGCAGGTCAGCCACCACCGCGGAGGCCTCCGACAGCCGGCGCCCCGACAGCGCCTGATTGAGCAGCGTGCGCAGCTGCGCCACCTGCTCCTCAGTGATGACGTCGCCCAGGTCAAAGAGACGCTGGTCCACCCGGCCCGCGTCGGTGA
>JBOHFY010000105.1:0-11752 GCA_050699895.1 Pseudonocardiaceae bacterium | reverse complement strand
ACAGCTCTCCTGTTGAGTTCGGGAAACCAGCGCGGGCGAGGCCCCGCCCAAGCGCCGGGGGGACCACCCACAGGCAGTGGCTGGGCGGTTATGCAATCTTGAAACTTCTGGAATGGCTTGAGGAGTGTCAAGGGATAGGGTCACGCGATAGCGGGCGGGCACGTGGCGGTATGGGGAGAGGACACAGCGGCTCCCGCGTCGTTGCGGATCGGTTCCTCGCTGGGCCTCAGCGAGCCTTATCGCGAGGACAGCCTCAGTTGCGCAGTGCGGTGAGCACGGTGATCGCGTCGGCTTTGTCGAGTGGGTCGTTGCCGTTACCGCATTTGGGTGACTGCACGCAGGAGGGGCAGCCCGCTGGGCACTCACAGGCGGCGATGGCGTCTCGGGTCGCGATGAGCCAGGGTCGCAGCGCCGCGTACGCCCGGTCGGCGAACCCGGCGCCACCGGGATGCCCGTCATGCACGAAGACCGTCGGCTCGCCAGTATCCGGGTGCCGCGCGGTGGAAACGCCGCCGATGTCCTCCCGAGCAGGCCAGTTGCGGCCGCAGCACGTAGGGGTTCGTCGGGTCCAGCACCGTGGCTTCCACCGCCGTGCCGAGCAGCGCGGCACTGTGGTGCACCAGGTAGGTGTCCAGCGGGTCATCCCGGGCGACGAACACCACCAACGCCCCCGACCCAGCCCGCCCGGCCTGCTGCCAGAACGACGCCCGGGTACCGGGATAACCGGCCAGCACCACCACGTCAAGCCCCGCGATATCCACCCCCAGCTCCAGCGCGTTGGTCGAGGCGACCCCCAGCAACTCGCCAGAATCCAGCGCCGTCTCCAGCGCCCGGCGCTCCTCCAGCAGATAACCCGCACGGTAGGCGGCAACCCGGCAGGCAAGCTCCCCCGCCGCCGCGCCGGTCAACACCCGCTGGGCACCCAGCGCGATCAGCTCCGCACCCCGCCGGGAACGGACGAACACCAGAGAGAGTACGAGCACCCTCGATCACCAGATCGGCCAGCAGCCGAGCGGCCTCCGCACCCGCCGAACGACGCACCGGCACCCCGTTCTCCCCGGTCAGCTCCGCCAGCAACGGCGGCTCCCACAACGCCACAGTGCGCTCCCCACACGGGGAGGCATCCTCAGTCACAGCCACCGTGTCCAGGCCGGTGAGCCGGGACGCCGAGACACCCGGGTCCGCGACCGTCGCCGACACGAGCACGAACACCGGATGCGCACCGTAACGCGCGGCAACCCGGCGCAACAGCAGCGCGACGTGCGAACCGAACACCCCCCGGTAAGCGGGACACTCATCGGAGCCGCGGTGGCGCGACCGGCACACTCACGGCGGGGCCCCGGCCGGTGGTCAGATCACTCAGGTGGAGCAGCGCGGTTGTGCTCACCAGTGACACCGGCGGAGGTACGCAGGGCCGGCACGCCTACACTGACCGGCCATGACGCCGTGACTTGGCGGCGCGGTCGGGGTGCACTGCACGGAAACCAGGAGGACAGATGGCCGAGTTCATCCTCGCCCACGGCGAGGGTCTCGAGCTGAGTGGGGGGGACTACACCGTCGTCGGCGTGGTCGCCATCGTCGCTCTCGCGGCGCTGGCCGTCGGCGGCGTCCTGATGCGAGAGGTACTGGCCGTGCCGCAGGGCACCCCACGGATGCGGGAGATCGGCCGAGCGGTTCAGGAAGGCGCATCGGCGTATCTGAACCGCCAGTTCAAGACGCTCTCCGGGTTCGCCGTGGTGGTCTTTCTGGTGTTGTTCGTGCTGCCCGCCGAGGGCGCCGGCGAGCGGATCGGTCGCTCGGTCTTCTTCCTGGCCGGAGCGCTGTTCTCGGCGTCGATCGGCTACCTGGGCATGTGGCTGTCCACCCGGGCGAACATCCGGGTCGCGGCGGCGTCAAACGAGTCCGGTGGCCGGGAGAAGGCGATGCGGATCGCGTTTCGCACCGGCGGCGTGGTCGGCATGGCCACCGTGGGCCTGGGGCTGTTCGGCGCCTCCCTGGTGGTGCTGGTCTACGCCGGGCACGCCCCCCGGGTGCTGGAAGGCTTCGGTTTCGGTGCCGCGCTGCTCGCCATGTTCATGCGGGTCGGCGGCGGCATCTTCACCAAGGCCGCCGACGTGGGTGGTGACCTGGTCGGCAAGGTCGAGGCGGGCATTCCCGAGGACGACCCGCGCAACGCCGCCACCATCGCCGACAACGTCGGTGACAACGTCGGTGACTGCGCCGGCATGGCCGCTGACCTTTTTGAGTCGTATGCGGTGACGCTGGTCGCGGCGCTGATCCTGGGCACGGCGGCATTCGGTCTCAAGGGCCTGCTGTTCCCGCTGATCGTGCCGGCGATCGGCGTGGTGACCGCGGTGATCGGGGTGTATGTCACCCGGGCAAGGGCCGGCGAGCCGGGACTGCTCGCGATCAACCGGTCTTTCTACATCTCCGCGGCTATCTCCGCGGTGGCCTGCACCGTGGCCGCCTTTCTCTACCTGCCCAGCCGCTTCAGCGACCTCACCGGAGTCAGGGACCAGCAGATCGACGGTCAACCGATCGAGCAGATCGCCGGCAGCCCCGCGGTCACCGCGGCGGTCGCTGTGATCATCGGTATCGTGCTGGCCGGGGTCATCCTGTGGCTGACCGGCTACTTCACCGGCACCGAGCACCGACCGGTCCGCGACGTCGGCACCAGCTCGCTGACCGGCGCCGCCACGGTGATCCTGTCCGGGATCTCGATCGGCTTCGAGTCGGCGGTGTACACCGCCCTGGTGATCGGCGGCGCGGTGTACGCGGCATATCTGCTGTCCGCCTCAGTCACCGTCGCGCTGTTCGCGGTCGCGCTGGCCGGGACCGGCCTGCTGACCACCGTCGGCGTCATCGTCGCGATGGACACCTTCGGCCCGGTCAGCGACAACGCCCAGGGCATCGCCGAGATGTCCGGCGACGTCAAGGGCGAGGGAGTGGCCATCCTTACCGAGCTCGACGCGGTGGGCAACACCACCAAGGCGATCACTAAGGGCATCGCGATCGCCACCGCGGTACTCGCCGCGACTGCGCTGTTCGGCTCCTACCGTGACGCCATCCGCTCAGCGGCCGCGAACATCGACCTGAACGCGGTGTTCAACGTGTCCGTCCCCAACGTCCTGGTCGGCCTGACCATCGGCGCCGCCGTGGTGTTCATGTTCTCCGGCCTGCTGATCAACGCCGTGTCCCGGGCGGCCGGTGCGGTGGTCTACGAGGTGCGCAAGCAGTTCCGGGACAATCCCGGAATCATGGATGGGTCCGTGCGGCCCGAGTACGGCCGCGTGGTCGACATCTGCACCAAGGACTCGCTGCGGGAGCTGACCACCCCGGGCCTGCTCGCCGTGCTCACCCCGATCGCGGTGGGCTTCGGCCTCGGCGTGGGCCCGCTGGCCGGCTTCCTGGCCGGGGCGATCATCACCGGTACCCTGATGGCAATCTTCCTCGCCAACTCCGGCGGTGCCTGGGACAACGCCAAGAAGCTGGTCGAGGACGGCAACCACGGCGGCAAGGGCTCCACTGCGCACGCCGCCACCGTGATCGGCGACACCGTCGGCGACCCGTTCAAGGACACGGCGGGTCCAGCGATCAACCCACTGATCAAGGTGATGAACCTGGTCTCGGTGTTGATCGCGCCGGCGATCGTCACGATCTCGGCCGCCGGGACCTCAGCCACGCTGCGAGTGGGTATCGCGGTCCTCGCCGCCGCGGTGATCGTGATTGCGGTGGTGGTGTCCAAGCGGCGGTCCACCTCGCTGGTGGACGTCTCGCCGCCCGCCCAGGTCACCGCGTAGGTCCTCCGTCGCGGGCGCCATCAGGGGTCGTCGTTACACTCCCGCTGTGCCCCTTTCTGGTCCACGCTGCGGCGTCATCATCGTGGCTCTCTCCCTGAGTTTGGCCGGCTGCGCCGCCAACGTCACACCCAAGCCAGCCGCCCCCCAGGGTGCTGACCCGGTGGCGTGGGCGGGCACGTTCTGCGGCGGTCTGGGTGATGTGCTCGGCGGCGTGTCCGTGATGGCGAAGGCGCAGCCGACCCCGCAGGGCCAGAAGGACGGGCTGCTCGAGTTCTCTGATATCGCCCAGCAGGCGTTCGCCAACACCGCCCGCAAGCTCGAGCAGCTCGGGCAGCCGCGGATCGTCGACGGCAAGCGGGTTCAGGACACCGCGGTGGGCTTCTTCACCACCGCGGCCGGGACCGTCGGCAGCCAGCGCGCGAAGCTCGCCGCGTTGGACGCGAAAGACCCAGATTTCGTGCAGAAGGCCGGCCACCTCGCTGGCCCCGATCTCGGTGCGGCCAGCAACCAGATGCGGGATCTGACCAGCAACAAGGAGCTAGCACCCGCCTTTCAGGGCGCGCCGGCCTGCCAGCGACTGAGCGCTGGCGATGGGCACCGATAATCGCGCGACGCGCTGATTGACCCGCGTGGCGTCACCCAGGATCGCTGGTTGTTCGGGCCGGGTTGTGCGACGCTGACTGCCCCCCGGGGTTGCCGAGTTGTGCACACTGGGGGCGCGGGGACCGGGGTATCAGGAGTCGCACACCGAGGTGAGTTGAGCGTGGCACGATCGAAAACGACGGCAGGCACGGGCGGTACGTCCAGCGGTGGCAAGCGCGGCACCACCGCGGCTAGGCCCTCTTCTGGGGCTGCGGACCCCGCCCGGTCCAACGGCTCTCGGCATCGTTTGGTGATCGTGGAATCGCCCGCGAAGGCTCGCAAGATCGCTTCCTACCTCGGCTCAGGCTACGTCGTGGAGTCCTCGCGGGGGCACATCCGGGACCTGCCCCGGGGTGCCGCCGATGTGCCGGCCAAGTACAAGGGCGAGCCCTGGGCGCGGCTGGGCGTGAACGTCGATCACGCCTTCGAACCGCTGTACATCATCAGCCCGGACAAACGCTCCACGGTCACCGAGCTGCGCAACGCGCTCAAAGGCGCCGACGAGCTCTATCTCGCCACCGACGGTGACCGCGAGGGCGAGGCCATCGCGTGGCACCTGATGCAGACTCTCAAGCCCACGGTCCCGGTTCGCCGGATGGTCTTTCACGAGATCACCGAGCCAGCCATCCGCGCGGCCGCGGCCAATCCCCGGGACCTCGACCAGGACCTGGTCGACGCGCAGGAGACCCGGCGCATTCTGGACCGGCTCTACGGGTATGAAGTCTCCCCGGTGCTGTGGCGCAAGGTGATGCCCAAGCTCTCCGCCGGGCGAGTGCAATCGGTCGCGACCCGCATCATCGTGCGGCGCGAGCGTGAGCGGATGGCCTTTGCCTCGGCGTCCTACTGGGATCTCGCCGCCACGCTGGACGCGGGCCAGGACGCTACCCCACGCACGTTCGGGGCCCGGCTGGTCGGCGTTGACGGGCGCCGGGTGGCCACCGGGCGGGATTTCGGCCCCGACGGAGCGCCCAAGCGTTCTGACACCGACCTGCTGATCATCGACGAGGCGTACGCCGGGCGCCTCGCCGAGGCGATGGCGGCTGCCCCGCTGACCGTCGCCAGCGTCGAGGAGAAGCCCTACACGCGCCGGCCCTACGCGCCGTTCATGACCTCCACGCTGCAGCAGGAGGCCGGCCGAAAATTGCGCTTCTCGGCGGAGCGGACGATGCGCACCGCGCAGCGGCTCTATGAGAACGGCTACATCACCTATATGCGAACCGACTCCACCACGCTGTCGGAGACGGCGATCGCGGCGGCTCGGGCCCAGGCCCGCGAGCTCTACGGCGAGCGTTACCTGCACGACGGGCCTCGGCAGTACACCCGCAAAGTCAAGAACGCCCAGGAGGCGCACGAGGCGATCCGCCCCGCCGGGGAGACCTTCGCGACACCAGGCCAGCTGGCCGGCGCGCTGGACGCCGACGAGTTCCGGCTCTACGAGCTGGTTTGGCAGCGGACCGTCGCCTCGCAGATGGCCGACGCTCGCGGCACCACCATGAGCGTACGGATCACCGGCAGCGCGGTGACCGGTGAGCAATGCTCGTTCGCCGCGTCCGGTCGCACCATCGCCTTCGCGGGGTTCCTCAAGGCCTACGTCGAGACCGTGGACGACGAGGCCGGGGGGGAGGCCGACGACGCCGAGCGCAGGCTCCCCCAGCTGACCGAGGGCCAGCGCGTCACCGCCACCGAGCTGGTACCTGAGGGGCACACCACCACCGCGCCGCCGCGCTACACCGAGGCGAGCCTGGTCAAAGCCCTCGAAGAGCTGGGCATCGGCCGCCCGTCCACCTACGCCTCGATCATCAACACCATCCAGGACCGTGGGTACGTGTGGAAGCGCGGTTCAGCGCTGGTGCCGTCCTGGGTGGGCTTCGCCGTGATCGGGCTCCTGGAGCAGCACTTCGGCTGCCTGGTCGACTACGACTTCACCGCCGCCATGGAAGACGAGCTGGACTCCATCGCTTCCGGCGCGCAGCACCGCACCGACTGGCTGACCGGCTTCTATTTCGGCTCCGAACACGGTGGCGCCATGTCGGTGGCCCACTTGGGCGGGCTCAAGAAGCTGGTCGGGGTGAACCTGGAGGAGATCGACGCGCGCGAAGTCAACTCCATCCCGCTGTTCACCGATGACGCCGGGCGGGACGTGGTGGTCCGGGTGGGGCGCTACGGTCCGTACCTGGAACGGGCCGTCGGCGACGAGCGGCAACGGGCTAACCTGCCTGAGGACCTACCGCCCGACGAGCTGACCGCCGAGATCGCTGAGAAGCTCTTCGCCACCCCGGTGGAAGGCCGCTCGCTGGGCATCGATCCGGTGACCGGGCACGAGATCGTCGCCAAGGAGGGCCGCTTCGGGCCGTACGTCACCGAGGTGCTGCCCGAGGAGGTCCCCGCTTCGGGGAAAGAGCCGAGCAAGAAGGCCGCCACGAAGCCCAAACCGCGGACCGGTTCGCTGTTCAAGTCCATGAACCTCGCCACGGTGAACCTGGACGATGCGCTGCGGCTGCTCTCGTTGCCCCGGGTGGTCGGAACCGATCCAGACACGAGTCAGGAGATCACCGCGCAGAACGGGCGCTACGGCCCCTATCTGAAGAAGGGAACGGACTCACGCTCGCTGGCCGACGAGGAACAGATCTTCACCGTCACCCTGGACGAGGCGCTCAAGGTCTACGCCGAGCCCAAGCGCCGGGGCCGCCAAGCCAGCGCCAAGCCACCGCTGCGCGAGTTGACCCCGGATCCAGTGACCGGCAAGCCGATGGTCGTCAAGGAGGGCCGCTTCGGGCCGTATGTCACCGACGGGCAGGGCGTCAACGCATCGCTGCGCAAGGGCGACAGCGTGGAGACGCTCACCGCTGAGCGCGCCGCTGAACTACTCGCCGAGAAACGCGCCAAAGGTGCCGTCGCGCGGCGCTCATGAGTACCAGCGCGTGGCACTATGGCGTGGTGAGCGAGCCACTGCCGCCAGACGCCTTGTTTGGGACCGATGGCACCGAGTCGCCTGACCCGTCGGGCCGCGCCGGCTGGCGAGACGCACCTGGGTTGCCGCCGCTGTCGCTGCCCACCATCCCGGACCCCAGCATGACCCGCGAGGCGATCGCCGCCACACTCAGTGCGAATTTCGTCGGGCCGGTGGATCAGGATCCTGCTGCCGCACCCGCACAGCACCCCGCCGCCGCACCGAGCGCCACCCCAACACCCGACACCCAGACGCATGTCACAGCACCGCTGCCTATTACGTCCGCTCCGCACGCGGGAGAGCCACCACCGGCCGGCTCGCGTTTCCTCCCCCCGCTGGCAACCGGATCCCGCACGCCCGCGCAACTGGGTGACTTCCGGCACCGAATCATCCGCCAGGCTCTCCGCTTACCACTACCGACCAGCGCCGATGGGGGCGCGGCTATCTTCTTCCTCCTCTCGGCGATCATCTGCGGGGTACTGGCATACAGCGTCGTCACGGGGATCGTGGATTCGATAGTCAGGCTCTTTCAGTAACCGCGTCGACAACCCGTCGACGCGCCCCATCAGGCTCATGGCACAATCCGCGCATTAATCACCTGCGCGCGGGGGAGCTGTGATGCGTGCCGCCTTGGCTGTGCTGGCGCTGGCCACTGTACTGGCCAGTTGCTCAACACTGGCTAGTTGCTCAACACTGGCCAGTCACTCAACGGGGAGCGGGCACCCCGACGATGCCGCCGCGCCGCCGGGGTCATCGGCCAGAGCACCGGATGATCCGATCCCACCGGTGCGAAATCCCCAAAACCTGGCCGCCATACAGCCGTGCCTGTTGCTCACCCCGGCACAACTGGAGTCCCATCGGATCGACCAGCCCGGCCTGCCCAGGAACATCCTGGGCAACACCGGATGCGAGTGGAGCGACAAGGCGCACACCCGCGAGTTCGCCGCGTTCGTGGACATCGGCAGCGACGTGCTGCGCAATGTCTACAGCCAGCGAGACGCGATCCCGGTTCTGGAGGTGACCCAGGTGGCGGGGCAGCCCGCGATCCGCACCAAGGACGACGTACACGGCGCCAGCTGCTACTTCCGGGTCGCCACGGCCGACACCCAGACGCTGATCGTCCGGTTCACCTCGCTGCACCAGGGCCGCGAGGATCCGTGTGGCCCGGCGAAGGCCTTCACCGAGACCGTGATCGGTAACCTGCCACCGCTGAAGGGCTGAGCGGGGGGCCTTCTCGGCGGGCGCTGTGACACAATCGGCGCGAGCCATTAACGCCAGGTGAGAGGAACACCACGATGAGTGAGCACGGTGGGTTCTACCTCGACCCCGCGCAACACTTCCGGCTCGACCTGGACCAGGCCCCGCAGGCGATCGCCGACTTCCGGCAGGCCGCCGGGCGGATGCGAGACCTGATGGTCGAGGCCGTCCGGCTGGCCAACGTTGCGGCGCCGGGCCTGGACGCGGTCAGCATCAACGCGGCGCGGGAGATCGGGCACTGGGCGGCCAGCGACGAGCCCGGCTCGCTGCGCTGGGCGCTGGATTCCGGCGCGATCCAGTTGGAGGAGACAGCCGCCGCCCTGGAGCGGTCGCTGGCCACCTACCGGGACACCGACGAGGCCAACGCCACCCACCTGCGCGGGTCGGAGCTGTAGTGCGCCGCGTCCCGGTTGCGCTGATGCTCGCCGCCCTGCTGGCGGGCTGCTCGGCGGGTAGCGCGCGGCCCACCGCGGCGGGCGCGGCACCGGAATCCTCGGCCGGCGCACCGGCCGACCCCATCCCGCCGGTGCACGATCCCCAGGACCTGACCGGCACAACACCCTGCGCGTTGCTCACCCCGGCGCAGCTGGCGGCCAACCGGATCGACCTGCCCAGCCAGCCCAAGAAGGTCCTGGACGCCCCCGGCTGCCAATGGAACGACAAGGCGCACACCCGCGAGATCAGGATCTATGTGGACATCGGCAACGACGTGCTGCACAACGTCTATGCCAAGCGGGCGACCTTCCCGGTCTTCGAGGTCACCCAAGTGGCGGGGCATCCAGCGATCCGGACCAAGAACAACGCGGCCAGCACCAGCTGTTTTTTCCATGTCGCCGCTGCCAAAAAGCAGACATTCGTCGTCACGTTCACATCGTTGCGGCAGGGGCTGGAGGAGCCATGCGGGCCGGCTCAGGCGCTCGCGGAAGCTGTCATCACCAACCTACCGCCGTTGAAGAGCTGAGGAGGAGAACACTCGATGGGCACGAGCATCGACTACAGCACCGTCGCACACGAGACGATCTACCAGCACATCACCGGCGGGCCGGGCGGCACCGAAATGATGGACGCGAGCCGGGACTGGAGCAGCGTCTCCGCACAGCTGGAGGAGATCCAAAGCCTCGTGGACCAAGCGGTGCGCGGGATTGGCACAGCGCAGCAGGGCGCGGCGGCCGATGCGGCCACCCAAGCGACGATGGCGCTGCTGCCGTGGGTCGCCGAGCTCGCCACCACGGCGATCGGGATGGCCGCCCGAGTCAGCGAGCAGGCCGCCGTCTTTGCCCACACCCGGGACAGCATGCCGCTGCCGCGCACCGTCCCTGAGGTGCCCTTCAGCCAGGACCCGGGAACCTGGATGGCCGACCACGCGGTGGAATGGCTGCCCGGGATTCAGACCGAGCACGAGCGAGCCGCAGTGGCGGCCCAGCAGGACGAGCAGCGCGCCCGCGAGCTGATGAGCGGCTATCAGGGCACCTCGAATGAGATTCTGGCGGCTCGCCAGAACTTCACCGCGGCACCGGCGGTGGTCTCCGAGGTGGCGCCGCCAGCTCCGGGCGGTGTCGGGGTCGGCGGCGCGCATGGCGGTGGGAGCACTCACCCGCGCCCGGCTGCCGCACACCCGGATGCGGTAACGGATGAGCCCGATGGGAGCGTCGCCGCGGCGGCCACCACGGCACAGCTCGCGTCCGGGGTTCATCATGCGCCGGCGGCGGTGTCGCCTCAGCTTGCTGGCGGCTACCCCAGTCTGGGCGCGGAGCCGTTGACCGGATCAAGCTCGGTCCAGCCGACCACGGCGGCGCCATTCGGGCCATCCCCGATGATCGCCAGGTCGGGCCCCCCTGGTGCGGACCGCCGTCGCGGTGAATCGCGGTTCTCCGGTGGTGCCGGTGGGGTGAGTCGCAGCGGCGACTTCGGGCCTCGTCCCAGCGCCGTGTTCGGCACTGGTAGCTCTCACCTGAGCGGCTTGCCTAGCCAGGGCGGCCCGCTGCACAGCGGCCTTGGGCACAGCGGCTTTAGGCACGACGGCACGGAACAGGCCAATGGCGGACGACCCGGCCACGGGGGCGCCGGATTCGCGGACGTTCCGCTCGGCGTCACCGGTGGTTCAGGCCGTGATGACGACACCGCGCGCCGGCGGCCGAGCTACCTGGTCGAGCAGGACACCAACGCCATCATCGGTGAGCTCCCCCAGGTTGCCCCACCGGTCATCGGTGCCGAGGAAGACTACCGGTGACGCCGGCGGTGTCGGTCGACGGCGCGACCAGTGGCGTCCTGGAGCTGACAACCGAGGAATACCTGCTGGCGTGGCGGCATCTCCGGCTGGGGTTGGTGCACTGGAACCTGCAACCGCCTGGTGGATCCGAACGCACGGTCGCCGAACACATGGCTGCCCAGCGGCGGGCCTGGGAAGCGCTGCGGGCCCGAGGACTGGCCGGTATTCGGCAGCTCGCCCCGGAGCTTGAGGATGCCCTGTACCTCATCGCCCGACCGGCAGCGGAGCTCAACGCCCGGCTCGACCTGCCCGAGGGCAAGCGCACGGTCGTGGGGTGCGCGCGGGGTGAGCACGCGGCCGTCGCCGAGCTCGGTGAGTTCGGGATGCGCATCAGGGCCGCCCGGGGCGCTGCCCTGCCCGCCGCGGTGGCCGACGTCATCCCCGACCGGCAACCACTGGCGGAGCCAGCAATCAGGCTCAGCGGTAACGGGGTAGCGGTGTCGGTTCCCGCCGAATTACTTGCCGATCAGCAGGGGATGACCGGCGTCGAGGTGGAACGCGCTTTGCTGCGGGGCGGCACCCGGCCCGATGACGCGCACCGGTTCCGCTCTATGCTGCAAGGCCCCAAGCTCGGCGGAGGCAAGTTCGGCGCGGCCCGGCGTGACCGGCAAGGCGACAGGCGGGTCGCGGAGTTCGTGGTGGCCTACTACGAGACCGAGCGCGGCGGCTACACGCTTGAGCAGAAACGCGGGGTCGATCGCAGCCGCTGGTACACGCTGGCCCCGGCGTCACGCCCGCAACTCACGCGGCGGCTGGCACACTTGCTTGACTCAATTCGGATATAACGGTAATACTTCATCACCGCTAACCACGTGGAGCAGCATGGACCGCCAA
>JBOHFY010000104.1:0-14971 GCA_050699895.1 Pseudonocardiaceae bacterium | reverse complement strand
CAGCTACCCTGCACGCTCTGTGGGCTCTCGTCCAAGTGGGTATCGGCCGCTGCTGGCGCGGCCTGCGCGGTGGCCCGCACTGGCCGTCGTTGTGTTGGCGATCATCGTGGTCGCCGTGCTCGGGTTGCGCTATGCCGATCAGGAGACGCCAGGGCACCTGGACCGCGGCCTGGATGCGCTGATCAGGAACCGCGTTAGCCAGGATCAGCCCATCACCTGGGCGCTGATCAGCCTCGGGAACCCCGCGCAGGCCGCCGTTCTCGTCGCCGCCGTGGCCGGCGCCGCTGCCGCCGCCCGGCGATGGTCGGGCGTGCTCCTCACCGTCGTCGGCACCGTGACCGCGGTCACTATTACCGAACTGATCCTCAAGCCGCTCGTCGGGCGGCTGCGCTTCGGGCACCTGACTTTCCCCAGCGGCCACATCACCGTGGTCGCCGCGGTCGCCGTCGCGACCGCGATCCTCATCGGTGGCGCGCGGTGGCCCCGCAGTGTCACCGCGCGCCTCGTCGCCAGCCTCGCCCCGGTCGCGGTCGCGGTCGGCGTCGCGATCTCTCTCGTCGCCCAGCACATTCACTACACCACCGACACCGTCGCCGGATACTGCGTATCGCTCGCGACCGTGCTCGCGGTGGCGCTGTGCCTGGATTATCTCGGACTTCGATACGCCCAGGGCTGGAGCCCGGCTGGCCGCCAGGAGCTGGACTCTGTCCGGGGGCGCTCGACCGGCGGCCAGCCGGGGTCTTAGTGGGGGCCTGGCATCACGTATCCCTCGCGGTGTGTGGGCGACGGCGACCCCGGCCAGATCGGGGGGAGTGGGCACGGCCGAGGCCGCCGTCAGCTTGTGCTGCTGGTGGAGCGCCGGGGTGCACACTCTCAGGCGCTCCACCAGGGGCTACAGTCGATGGTGGAGAACGACCTCGCCCACGACGTATAATGCCACGCATTATGCCTAGCATGAAGCCACCGATCGGGTGACTGCGCGTGCCCGAGGTGGCGGTCGCTGGCGGCGCCCGTCCCCGTTCGACCTCGAGGGAGGCGGTCATGCGCCCGACCGTGCGGAGTCGCTCCCGCCCCGGCAATCTCTCGACCTGATCCCCACGTCATCAAGGAGCTGCCACCATGACCGACAAGCGCGTCGCGCCCCCAGCGGCACTGGCCGACGCGACCTACCAGAAGTCCACCCGCAGCACAGGCACCGGCAACTGCGTCGCGGTCGGTCACGCGGGCGACTGGGTCGGGATCCAAGACACCAAGCAAGGCCCCGACAGCACCCGGCGAACCACCCTGGCGTTCCCCGCCACCGCCTTCGCCGCCTTCCTTGACGTGCTGAAAGCCGACGTGCCGCGCTGAGCGCCGAGGACATCACGCTCCCGCAGTGGCGCTAGCCCTCCCGCGCGTGGAATCGCCACCGCCGCGCTGACGCTGGGCTCGGCGCCCAGCGGCCCGGCAGCAGGAAGGGCTGGCGTAGCGGCGCCGTCGCACCCATAATCGCATAATGCGTAGCATGAAACTCGCCGATGGGGTGACGGCGCGGGCTATCGACGCTCGTCCCCCTAGACCCAGGGAGGCTGCCATGCGTCCGACTGTGCGGAGCCGGCGGCTCGGTGCGCGGTTGAGTCGTTACCGTGCTGAACGCGGCCTGACCGGCGCTGCGCTGGCCGCCGAGCTGAACCTCGGGCAGCCGCAGCTGTCCCGGATCGAGAATGGCAAGGCGAAGGTGACCCCGGCGGCGCTGCGACGCCTGGTGCAGCTGTTGGGCATCCCCGAGGCTGAGGCCGGCAAGCTTGATGAGCTGCGTCGGCGCTCGGCCGAGCCGGGCTGGTGGCAGGACTACGGTGACATCCTCAGCGAGCCGGTGGAGATGCTCATTGAGCTGGAGGTCGAGGCGTCCTGGATCCGCGGCTACGAGGGGCACGTGATCCCCGGCCTGCTCCAGACCCGCGACTACGCCGAGCGGATCATCACCGCCTCCTCGCCGCACATGCGCGTGGCCGACATCGACCGCTACCTGGAGCTGCGGATGCGCCGCCAGAAGCGGCTCGCCGAGGGCATGCGGTTTACCGCCATCCTGTCCGAGGCCGCGATCCGCCAACAGGTCGGCGGCCCCGAGGTGCTGCGCGAGCAGCTGCGCCACATCACCCGGGCCACCCGCGAGCTCGACGTCACCGTCCAGGTGGTGCCCTTCACCGCCGACGCCCACGCCGCGCTCGGCGATTCCTTCGTCATCATCCAGTGGCCCGACGAGCACGACCCCGAAGCCGTCTATGTCGACGGTCAAACCAGCTGGACCGTCCACGAGCGCAGCGGCATCATCCGGCAGTATGTACACGCCTTCGCCTCCGTGCAGGCCCAAGCGCTCCCACCCCGGGAATCCCTTGACCTGATCCACACCGTCAGCAAGGAACTGTCACCATGACCGCCACCACCGCCACACTGGCCCGAGTATTCACCGCCAGGCTGGTTGGTGGCCTGGACCGACAAGTTACCCCCCTCCACCGTTCCTCTTCCCGAACCCTCCGCCTTCCGCGCTCGTTGCGCACACGTGGGCCTTAGTCCGGCGCTAGTCACTGATAAATCCTTGCGCGTGGCGTGGTCTCGACGGGCTCCCGTATGGCTCAGCCAGCTAGATGCGAGCCGCGTCGACACTGTCATGCGATGATCAAATATTGAATGGAGCCCCGTTCGTGCTCAACAATGGCTTTGAACCAGCAGCCGACGCCGCAGCCCAACAGGCGGCGTCGACTACAGTATGCCTATTTTGCTTGCGAGACGATAAAAATCTGAATACAATAATCAATTCGAACGAGACTTTCTATGCGCGACTCGACAATTTCCCCGCGACACCCGGACACGCCGAAATTGTACCTAAGCGCCATGTCGAGTCGTTCTTTGATTTGAGCGAATCCGAAATCATTGACGCGTACGCTCTCCTGCGAACAGTCGAAAAAGAACTCTCTGCCCGACACGGTCCAGGTGGCTACACCATCGGAGTCAACGAGGGAAGAGTGGCCGGCCGAAGTATTGATCATCTGCACATCCACCTGATACCGCGGTACGAAGGCGATGTTGCTGATCCACGCGGAGGAATTCGTCAGATAGTACCCAATTTCGACCCCGATTCGTGGGTTACAGCTACAGGGAGATGCACCATATCCGCTTGCACTTGAGCCACTTCTGATGAACGACCAATCCGCAACATCTCCAGACTGAAGTCGGCCGCGACAACGGAGAAACCCCGGGCTGCGAAATACCTGCTATCGCGCCCTGGGCCGGCACCTAGATCGAGAATAAGCGCGGGCCGTTCAAGCTGAGCCACAAAGGCGTCTACGTCCTCTTTTAGGCCCGGAAAATCCTCATAGCTATCCGTATTTTTCGCATAACCACGGACCTCGTCGTCGTAGAGCTTTCGAAGCGTGCGCCGAACATCTGACATCGCGTTAAGCACCGCCAAAACCAGCTTGCCTGATCCACAGGCACACGCTATTAAGTTCCGACCAGAGCTCGTCCGTATCTAGAGACGTAAAACCTCGGCTAGCGTCAACGCTAACACAGCCGACGAATTTATTGCGACCGTTACGAACCGGACTCGCGAAAACCGCGCCGCGAAGACGGACCTCGCCGAACTGTCGCCAACTGATATTCATCACCGAGTCCGGACCATTTTCCTCTCGATATTTGCGAAACTGCGCCTCATTGTCTACGGAGTTGGATAGCATCTCTACGTCGACGCTGTATTCACGGTCAAATTTCCAACAAAGGCCAACAACACCCTCACCGATCGCCGGCCGAAAGGCTCGCAACCCCGGGGTCGTGCCAAGCCTATACGTAGAGACGCAGAGCAGAGATCCCTTAATTGGGTGCTTTAGCGACCTTCGGACTCGCCATACATGGAGGCCAAGGTCATTCATTGTGAGGGCGGGGTTCAATTTCTGGCCCAGCTCGATCAACTTGCCGAAGTGTGACAGCATCTGAGTCTGCGCGGTCACTGACTTGTCGACCTGCTCCAGAGCCGCCCACGAAGAGAACGGCGTGAAGGCGCCGAATACGCCAACAATACCGAGAAAAATAATGACGAGATAGCCGCGATCTTGCATAATTGACTGCCAGAACTCGACCGAGGGTACCTTGTATTGATTTCCGGCGAGACAAAGAGTCCCGACAAGAACAAACGTCTTGTCGAGGATGCTTGCCGTCCTCATCCGCATGGTGATATTGTATCGACTCGGTACCCGACGAGTCATACCGGGCCACGACGCCAGAGGCTGTAGGGATGAGTTCCTATGCTGCGAATGGCGCAAGTATGTCAGATGTGATGGCGCCAAGGCTGGCCCGGGAGCGGCGCCAGCGATCCATCCCGTTTCTCGAGCCAAACGCCGGGTTCGTGCGTCATCACACCTAACCGTATTGGCTTTTCCTCAAATTCTTCAAAAGCGTTCAGGAGCCCGTAGGTGGCCGGCGCTGTGAATACAAGCTGAAAGTCGACCGAGTCGCCGAACACTATATCAAGCGGATCTCGCTGTAGATGGCGAGCAACCGCAGCGATCTCCGAGCGCACCGGAACGATGCTCTCCGATATTCGCGCACCAAGGCCGCTCCGATTTGCGATAGTCTCTATTGCCGCTTTCAGGCCGTCTGACGTGTCGATGCAACTCGTGACATGACCGAAACGGCCGAGAAGAAGGCCGTGACGCACTCGCGCCGTTGGCCGCTTCCAGGAGCGCAGTAGCTCCGATCGATGTTCGTCTTCGATTGTGGCGTCGATTTTTTCCGCACCGAAGTATTGGAGTGCGGCGCCAGCGATTCCGGTCGCCCCGGTGACGTATATGACGTCACCCTCACCAGCTCCGTTTCGCATCAGCGCTCTACCCTGCGCACAAACACCCAAGGCCGTGGCTGACAAGATCAGCCGCTCGGCGCTCCCTATATCTCCGCCGACGTTAGGTGCCCCTGCAAGAGCACACGAATCACGGATTCCCGAGAGGACCATCTCGAAGGTGTCGTCCGACATGCTCTTGGGGTAACGCACAACGGAGAGCAAACCAATTGGCTTTGCACCCATTGCGGCGATATCGCTGAAATTAGCCGACGCGAGATAATACCCTAGGTCGTACTCGTCGAGGAGTCCTAGTTCATGTAAACGAAACTTCGAGCCGCGTACGTAATCAGATGACGCGACAACGTCGAGTGGTTCTGATATACGGAAGACAGCGCAATCGTCTTGACTCTCCGCATCGGCGATCAAGCTCACTGTCGAGTCCACCAGTGGAGCAGAAAAAATTTTCGATACTACTCTAGATAGTCTGTCCGGCTCGTCTGAGGTTCGACCCCGGGCTTGGCTTCTCATCATCAAGTCTCTCAGTCAGTCAGCGGGAGCACCCAGTGTGACGCCCGGGCGATTGTCTCACGGAGGAGTTCTCTTCGTACAACTACCGCCCAGTCCCACTCCGGATCGGGAATCCCGAGTACAACACCCGCGACCGATCGCAAGTACTGGCGCGGCAGTTCTGGTGTTGGCTCGTAGAGGCGGAAGTCTGATTCTGCACCGCTCAAATAGTAGGCACTCCTCGTCCAGGGCGGCCTCCCGAGATCTTGCAGCGAGGGGAACGAGGTCCAATGCAAGCCGTTATTTTCCATCGTCTCATCAACGGCCCGTCTCGAAATCGGCAGCAGATGCAGATGGGCATGGGTGATACAAGCTCCATTTACCATGCCTTCCGCCGAGCCGTGCTCGAGTATCGTTATTCGACCGAATGTTCGGACATATTGCGGAAGTAGCAGGTCAAACAGTTTCTTGATCTCGGATGGATGCGTCTCGACCACCTGAGCGAAGTCGAGGTGGTGTACCCTTGAGAGAATCAGGATATGGCCTGACGCCAAAGGGGACAGATCTGCGATCACTGCCAGGTTCTCCGTTTGGCCAAGCAGTCGCGATTCCGGGTCTCCCCGGTAAGTACGAGAAAAGCTTGTCTCGGCTGCACCCGAAAACTCGTCGCAGAAATCTGAGCTTGCACACCGATGAAACATTCGCCTACAGTACCTCAGCGGTTCGCTGGCGTAAGCGGTCGCCGGAGGCGAACGTCGGCGGGGCGGGCACGCTGCCCTGGTCAACTTTATGCAGCAAGCTACCGACCGGCACCCGCCGTAACTATTCAACAGGTCCGCGACTCGGTGCTGGTGAGCTTGACGAGTTGCGTCGGCGCTCGGCCGAGCCAGG
The DNA here is from genome assembly GCA_050699895.1 of Pseudonocardiaceae bacterium. Classification (GTDB taxonomy): domain Bacteria; phylum Actinomycetota; class Actinomycetes; order Mycobacteriales; family Pseudonocardiaceae. The sequence goes on along the minus strand of JBOHFY010000104.1, from coordinate 8,757 downwards.
CTGGTGGCAGGACTACGGTGACATCCTCAGCGAGCCGGTGGAGATGCTCATCGAGCTGGAGGTCGAGGCGCCCTGGATCCGCGGCTACGAGGGGCACGTGATCCCCGGCCTGCTGCAGACCCGCGACTACGCCGAACGGATCATGACCGCAGGCGCCATGCACATCCGGGTGGCCGACATCGACCGCTACCTGGAGCTGCGAATGCGCCGGCAGGTGGGCGGCCCCGAGGTGCTGCGCGCGCAGCTGCGCCACATCACCCGGGCTGTCCGCGAGTTCGACGTCACCGTCCAAGTGGTGCCCTTCACCGCCGACGAGCTATGAGCGTGACGGCGTGATCCGGCAGTATGTGCACGCCTTCGTCTCCGTGCAGGCCCAAGCGCTGCCACCCCGGGAGTCCCTCGACCTGATCCACACCGTCATCCCGGAGCTGTGACCATGCCCATCACTCCACTCAGGCGGCTGTGCACCACCGCACGACAAGACCCCGGCCGAAGTTGGTTCGTGTGCGCAAACGGTGCGAGCACGGGGGGTCGGGGGTGGCCATCACGGCGCTGGCGTCGCTAGCCAGACTAGTTGACGGCCTGACTGGTGGGGGGTCGCCCGAGCCGTAGCGGCGGTGCTCTTCGCGGTGCGTGCGTCGCGCATGCCCACCTGACCACCGGGAGCGGTCTCCCGACACCGCGCAAATTCACTCGATCGAGAGTGGGCTCGATGTATTCGCCGAGCGTTTCCTGTCTCTATCCCAGTGGCTGCTTGCGTAAGCAGGCGGACAGGAGAGGACGTCGTGACGCCGAAACCGCACGGGGCACGAAACGCTGGCTATGCCGGAGCCAGGGAGATCGTGCCCGCGATGGACGGGCCACGGACACACACTGTAACCGGACCCGCGAACGGGCACTTTCCGTGGTCAGCCGATGAAGCAGATTGTCGTTATGAGAACCAGGACCTTCGCGAATGAGCACCCCTAGGAAACATTATGCCGAACCTCGGCGGGGTTGCGGCGGCGAGCTTCAGCCCCGAGATCATCCTTCAGGCGACCGGGGACAGCACGCTGAATGCGCGAATGCGCAGCGACCTGATGATGAGCGCGAAGGCAATCTATGAACATCCGATCTCGATCAAGGTCGGAAACGACGAGCCGCTGACCGTACGCGAACCGCCCCACCACACAAGCAAAGAGGTCGTCACGTGAACTTCTCCCTGGACGAGCTGCCGCCCACGGAACATGCAGGCAGCTGGCGCACGCGCCCGGCGGGGCAGCAACCCGAGTGGCCAGACACCGCCGCGCTACGGATGGTCACCGCGCGCTTATCCACATCCCTGCCGCTGGTGTTACCCAGCGAATGTGATGCGCTGAAGCGGAGATTGGGCGCGGTGGCCAATGGGCAGGCCTTTCTCTTGCAAGGCGGGGATTGCGCGGAATCCCTCGACTCCGCGACTAGCCAGTCGCTCTTTAACACGGTGGACACACTGCGGCGGATGGCCACGATCCTGGCCTGTGCCTCGTCGCGGCCGGTGGTCACGCTCGCCCGCATGGCCGGTCAGTACGCAAAACCACGGTCAAATCCGTTTGAGGTCCGTAACGGGATCGAGCTGCCCTCTTACCGCGGCGACGCGGTGAACGGAGTGCAGTTCAGCGCCGCGGCGCGCATGCCTGACCCCACCAGGCTGCTGAGGACCTACCACGCTTCGGCGGTGACGCTGAACATGATTCGCGCTTTCACCGCAGAGCAATTTTTTGTGTCCCATGAAGGCCTGCTGCTGGACTACGAGGCCGCGCTGACCCGGGTGGACCCCATCTCGGGCCGCGCCTACGCGACTTCCGGGCACCTGCTGTGGATTGGCGAACGGACTCGCGATCTCGACGGCGCCCATGTCGAGTATTTTTCCACGATCAACAACCCTATCGCGGTGAAGATCGGCCCATCGACCACCCCTGAAATACTTCTCCAACTAATCGAGCGTCTCAATCCCCGGCAAGAACCAGGCAGGCTCACCCTCATCACGCGTATCGGTGCAATCAAGGTCCGCGACGTGCTGCCGGCGCTGATCGAAGAAGTCACCGCCGCGGGCGCGCGCGTAGGCTGGGTATGCGATCCCATGCACGGGAACACGATCAGCGCCCCGTCAGGCCACAAGACCAGGCGGTTCGCCGACATCCTGGACGAGGTCAGCGGTTTCTTCGAGGTACACCGGGCGCTAGGAACAACGCCAGGAGGGGTCCACATCGAGCTGACCGGTAACGATGTCACGGAATGTGTCGGCGGAAGAGCCCGAGTCTCCTTCGAGGACCTAGGCTCACGTTACGAGTCGGTCTGCGACCCTCGACTCAACCGAGATCAGTCATTGGAACTGGGATTCCGGCTCGGCAAGATCCTCGAGGTCTCCAGCATCGGGCCCCGTTCTCGGCCCCGGATGCGATTGCTCGGTAACCGTCCCGCCTGAGTATCACGATCTGCTGGGGCTGATCCTGGCACGTCACGGGCAGGGCGAGTGGTAGGGCAGCTCGGGCGACACGTACTGCTCCCACGTCGCTGGAGTGAGGGTGTTCGTGGTGATGGCGCAGATCCGCTGGATTGCTTGGTCGACGTTCAGCTCCCACAAGCGAACCGTGTGGTCCTCACTGCCGCTGACGAGGGTATGTCCGTCGGGACTGAACGCCACCGCGTTGACGAAGGAAGTGTGGCCAGTCAGGGATCTGCCCAGGGGTAGGGGATGAGTTGGGTCGGTCACAGTCCATAACCGGACCGTCTGATCGCGGGTGCCGGTGGCCAGGGTGCGCCCATCAGGGCTGAATGCCACCGCATTGACCGAGTCGGCGTCATCGGACGGGAGCTGTCCTAGCGACGCGGGGTGAGTCGGGTCGCCCACGTTCCACAACCGCACGGTGTGATCGCGGCTGCCGGTGGCGAGAGTGCGCCCGTCCGGGCTGAACACCACCGCGCGGACCGAGCCGGTGTGGCCGGGTGGGAGTTGGCCTAGCGATGTGGGATGGGTCGGATCGGTCACGTCCCACAAGCGCACCATGGGGTTGTCACTGCCACTGGCCAGAGCGCGCCCGTCAGGGCTGAATGCCACCGCATTGACCGAGTCGGCGTTATCAGACGGGAGCTGTCCTAGCGACGCGGGGTGAGTCGGGTCGCCCACGTTCCACAACCGCACGGTGTGATCGCGGCTGCCGGTGGCGAGGATGCGCCCGTCCGGGCTGAAAGCCGCCGCGCGGACCGAGTCGGTGTGGCCGGGTGAAAGTTCACCCAGCAATGTGGGGTGGCTCGGGTCAGTGACATTCCATAACCGCACGCTGTGGTCGTCACCGCCGCTGGCAAGAGTGCGCCCATCAGGGCTGAACACTACCGCGCGGACCGGTTCTGGGTGACCGGACAAGCACTGGCCCAGCGGCCTGGGACGGGTCGGGGCACTCACATCCCACAACTGGACGGTGCCATCTGTACCAGCAGTGGCCAGTGTGTGGCCATGGGAGTTGAACGCCACCGAGGAGACCGAGTGGGTGTGGCCCGTGATCAGCGTGGCGGGAATGTTCCATAGCCGGATCACGCGGTCGCTACTGACGCTGGCCAGCGTGCGCCCATCGGGGCTGAACGCCACCGCGTTGACGTAGCTTCCGTGGCCGGCCAGGGGCGGACCCAGGAGCATGGGGTGGTTCGCGTCGTTCACCTTCCACAGCCGCACCTTCCCGTCGTCGCTGCCAACGGCCAGGATGTGCCCATCCGGGTTGAACGCCACAGTGTTGATGTAGTTGGTGCGGTCGGCCAGGGGTGGCCCCAGGGCAGTGGGGTGAGTCGGATCGGTCACGTTCCACAACCGCACGGCCTGGTCGTTGCCGCCGCTGGCCAGAGTACGGCCATCCGGGCTGAACACCACCGCGTTGACGTGACGGTGGAAACCGGCCAACGGCTGGCCCAGCACTGTGGGGCGGGTCGGATTCGCCACGTTCCACAGCCGAATGACGCGGTCGTCGCTGCCGCTGGCCAAGGTACGCCCATCGGGGCTGAACGCCACCGCGTTGACGGCGCGGGTGTCGCCGGTCAGGGGTGTGCCCAGGGGTGTGGGGTGGGCCGGGTCGGCCAGGTTCCACAACCGCACCTCCCCGTCGTCTCCGCCGCTGGCCAGGATGCGCCCATCAGAACTGAACGCCACCGAGAAGACGGTGTGGGCGTGGTCGGTCGGGGTTGGGCTCAGCGGCGTGGGATGGGCCGGGTCCGCCATGTTCCACAGCTGCACTGGCTGGTTCTCCCCGCCGCTGGCCAGGACGCGCCCATCAGGGCTGAACGCCACCGCGTTGACCTTTGTGGTGCGACCGACCAAGGGCTGACCCAGCGGCCTGGGGCGAGTCGAGTCCGTCACGTTCCACAACCGCACCGTGCCGTCATCCCCGCCGCTGGCCAGGATGGGTCCAGCAGGACTGAACGCCACCGCTCTGACGGTGCTGCGGTGGCCTTCCAGCGGCGTGGACATGGCGGTGCCCGCATCGGTGATCAGGGCCGTGTAGAGATCCTGATTCTGCGGTCGCATGCGGTAGGCGGTGAGGTCGAGTTGAGCCGCTAAGGACACGTCGGTGCTGCGCAGGCGGTCCGCTTGGGCGGTGATTTGATTGAAGATCGCGGTGTCGCGTTCGCTCTGTGCGGCGGCGGTTTGGTAAAGCGCGACAGCCGCAGCCCCCGAGGCGACCAACGCCAGCACCGACAGCACGACGAGCACGGTGCGGCGAAGTCTGGCGGCGCTGCGTTCCTGCTGGGTGGACGCGGTGAGAAACTCGGACGCGGTGGGGCTCAGGTCGCCCTCGCTCGGTTTGGAGGCGGCCCAGGTGCGGGCAGCCTCCAGGCGGTTTCCGCGGTACAGCCCCGCGGTATCACGGCCCTCCCGATCCCACACAGCGGCGGCGTCGTCGAGTTCCTGGCGGATCAGGTTGCCGGCCCGGTCGGTGTCGATCCACTGGCGCAGCCGCGGCCAGGCGCGCAGCAGGGCCTCGTGGGTGATCTCCACACTGTCCCTGTCGAACGTGAGCAGCCTCGCCCCGCCGAACACCTCCAACACCCTGTCGACAGAACCCGGCAACGCCTCGACCAACCGCACCCGAGATGACCGACGGCGGGTATCCCCGTTCCCGCCCTGATCACTCACGTTGACCAGACGCAGCAGGACCTGTCGGGCGAGCCGGCGCTCGGCCGGGCTCAGCTGGGTATAGGCGCCCTCGGCGGTGGTGTCCAGCGCCTGGCGGATCCCACCGGTGCGCCGATAACCGGCCACCGTCAACGTCTGGCCCTCGCGTCGTCGCCACGTCGCGCGCAGCGCATGCGCCAACAAGGGCAACGCGCCCGGGTCGTAGCCGGCCGCGTCGGCATCCTCGGCCACGCCCAGATCCCGCAGCAGCAGCTCCACCAGCCCCGGTTCCAGGGTTAGTCCTTCGGCCTGCGCCGGGCGCGTGATGACCTCACGCAGCTGCTCGGCGTTCATCGGCCCCAGCGCTACCGGACTGCGCAGCGCGGTCAGTAACACCGGGTACGCCAGGCACGGGCCGAAGAAATCCGCCCGCACCCCCAGCACGACCAGCGCCACCCCGCCGCGCGCCGCGGCACCCAGCGCGGTGATGAACTCCTGGCGCTCGGGCTCCGCCCGGCACTCGGTGAAGATCTCCTCGAACTGGTCCACGATCAGCACGACCCGCGCTGAGCTGGACGTTTCCCCGAGTTTCCCGGTGTAGCGGGCTACCGCCCCGGTGAGGAACGCGACGAACCGATCCGGATCCCCAGCGACCGCCTCGGCCTGCTCGGCCCCGGTCCACTCGGCCACCCGCGCGACGAGGGCGGCCAGCGGGTGCGCGCCCGGGGTGGTGGCCACCACCGGCCAGACCCGCGAGCCCGGTAACGCCCCGCGAGCCAGAGCCGGGATGAGACCTGCGGCCAACAGCGAGGACTTACCCGCTCCTGAGGGAGCCACCACCGCCAACAATCCACCGTCAGTGAGACGATCATCAAGCTGACTCACCAGATCACCGATGGCCTGATCCCGACCGAAAAACCACTGGGACTGATCAGGGCCGAACGCGGCCAGGCCCGGATACGGGCAGGCCTCCGTACCGGTCGGCTCCTCATCCGCCGGTGCCGGGCTTTCCGGGAGGGGAAGGAGCCCCGCCAGCACGCCGCCGGTCGCCAGCGCCTCGTCGAGGCAGCGGGCCAACTCCGGAGTGAACGGTTTCCTACCAGTCTCGATCTTGCTCAGGTAGCCCTTGGTGTAGTGCGCCCGCTCGCCCAACTCCTTCAGCGACAGCCCCTGTTCGGTACGCAACCGGCGCAGCTCAGATCCGATCTTGTGCCCGGCCTGCTCACCACTGCCGTCCATATCACAGCCTGTCCCCCACGACTACCTCCTGTGGAGGTCAGCGTACGAGGCGTCCCAAGACTTGCGGATTCCGGCGCCTCGGCGGATCCGCCAAGAGCATCAGAGCTGGTTTCCCGTCGCCTCTCGGCTAAGTCAACGGGAAACCCCTCGACGCCCGGGCAACGGCCCCACACGCTGCGCCTATCACCGACTGGCCGGGCAGCCCGGTGCCATCCGCAACCAACTCCGACAGCTCACGAGAGGCCCCACGATGTTGATGACAGCCGCCACCCCACAGCTGACCGACCTACTGGCGCACGCAAGCTCAGGCGATTCGCAGGCCTGGGAGGAGATCGTGCGCCAGTACGGCGGGCTTGTCTACGCGACGGTGCGGTCGTATCGGCTGCAGGACGACGACGCGCTCGACGCGGTGCAGATGACCTGGTTACGGCTGACCGAGAATGTCCACCGGGTGCAGTTCCCGGAACGGTTGGGCGGGTGGCTGGCGACCACCGCCCGGCGCGAATGCCTGCGCATCCTCCACGACCGAGCCAAGCGCGCCTCGGACCCTCTTGACATCGACACTGTCGCCGACCCCTCTGCCGGCCCGGAGCAGCACGTCATCGACAGGGATACCGCGCAGGCGCTCCGTGACCTCGTCGCTGGGCTGGCGCCCCGGGGGCGGAACCTGCTACAGGCGCTCTTTACCGTTAACCCGGGGACCTACGCCAAGATCGCCCAAGCCACGGGAATCCCGCTTGGGAGCATCGGGCCCACCCGAGCGCGGGCCCTGCGGCAACTTCGGCGACTGGGCTACGAGCACGGACTCGGCGCGGCAATGTGATTATGAAGACCGGGCGGCCGCGAGGGTGAGCAGGACGGTGGCGAGGTCGCGGGCGGCGTCTGGGCGGCCAAGCCGGGCCGCCTGGGCGGCCATCTCCGCCCGCAGTCCGGGGTCACCGATCAGCCCGTCGAGGGCTTGCTGGAGATCCTGCGGGGTGGGGCGCTCTCCGAGCAGGGCATGGGCCGCCCCGGCCCGCTGGAGGTGGCGGGCGTTGTGTTCCTGCTCATTGCCGCCGGTCGGGACCAGCGGGATGAGCACCGAGGGCTTACCCAGCGCGGTCAGCTCGGCCAGCGTGCCGGCACCGGAGCGGGAGACCACCACATCGGCGAGGGCCAGCACGTCGGGCAGCTCCGAACCGAGGAACTCGACCACCCGGTAGCGGCCGGCTAAGCCAGCGGGAAGCCGCTCAGCGCGGCGCAGCAACTCGGCCAGTGAGCTGGGGCCGCACTGGTGCACCACGTTCGCCCGCCGCAATACCGTCTCGAGCACCGCCTCGACGAGGCGGTTGACCTGGACGCTGCCCTGCGCCCCACCCGTGACATAGACGGTGGGCAGGGCGGCGTCCCAGCCGGCCCAGCCCAGCGCTGTGACGCCCCGGGCGGCGTCGCCGGTGAGCAGTTCGGCGCGGATCGGGTTGCCCGTGACCACCGCTTTCGGCCGCGCCGCCGCAGGCAGGAGCTCCACGGAGGTGGGCGAGGACACCGCGACCACGCAGGCGCGGCGGGCCAGCAGCCGATTCGCCAGGCCCAGCCTGGTGGTCTGCTCGTGCACCAGCAGCGGGGCCCCGGCCGCCTTGGCGGCCAGCCCGACCGGGACCGCCACATACCCCCCGGTGGACAGCACCACGTCGGGCCCGCACGCGCGCACCACCCGGCGGGCCTGCACCAGCCCCTGGGCCAGCCGCCCGACGTCGCGCAGGTTGTCCGTAGAGATCATCCGTAGTGGGTTCGCGGAGCGTCGCAGCTTGCCGGTGGACACCGCCTGGAAGGGCAGCGCTTCCTGCTCGGCGACGCGGGCCTCCAGCCCTGCGGCCGAGCCCACATAGAGCACCTCAAGCCCCACGCCCGCACCGTCCAGAAGCTCCCGGGCGGCCCGGATCGTGGTGATCGCCGGATAGGTGTGCCCCCCCGTGCCTCCCCCGGTGGCGATCAGGCGCAGGGGGCGGCCCCAGGCGGCCAGATGGCACAGAGTCTGCTCCAGCGTCATGGTGAGTTCGGGCTCCCTGCGGTGTGGCGGGGCGATCATGTGGCTCTCGAGGTCGAAGCGTACCTACACCACGCGGATGCCCGGCCTTGCTGGTGCAGCCGTGAGGCCAGCGCACCGTGGACCTGGTCCACCGTGATCTGTTCGACCCGGCTCTGGAACAGAATGAGGGCGCCCTCGGCGTCGTGCAGAGGGATGGAGTCCAGTGGTGGGGTGGGCATGGTGGGGTGTCACCTCGGGGTTCGGGTAGCAGTATTAGCGGACTAAAAACCAACGTGTCGGGTCGGCGGGCCGGAGCCATTGTCACGTCATCAGGGCAAAACCCCAGCGTACGCAGCCCGCACAGCCGCAACGCCAGCCCAGTCGGTTC